>NZ_JBHWZH010000096.1:0-23804 GCF_042728285.1 Streptomyces sp. NPDC060194
GCCCCTGGATCTGATCCAGGGGCCCGGCCCTTCGTTCACTGCCGACGTGGCGCGGGCAGACCCGCGTCCGCTGCGGTCAGTTGTCGTCCTCGTCGATGAGGAAGCCGCGCATCGGGGACGGCGCCTGCTGCATCGGCTGCGGAGCCTGCGGCCGCACCGGGGCCATCGCCTGCGTCATCGCCGGCGGCATCTGCTGCTGACCGCCGCCGTAGGTGCCGTTCGACGGACCGCCGTGGCCCATGGACTGGTTGCCGCCCATGGTGTGGCCGCCCATGCTGCCGACACCCGCGCCGGCCGGGGACATCGCGGAGGACGACGGCAGCGACGGGGCGCTCGGGCCGCGCGGCGGCGCGAGCGAGTCGTCGGCCTGCGTCTCCAACTGGCGCAGCTGGCTCTCCAGGTACGACTTCAGGCGGGTGCGGTACTCGCGCTCGAAGCCCCGCAGGTCCTCGACCTTGCGCTCGAGGGTGGCGCGGGCGGACTCCAGGGAGCCCATCGCCACGCGGTGCTTCTCCTGCGCGTCCCGCTCCAGGGCGTCCGCCTTGGCACGGGCGTCGCGCTCCAGACCCTCGGCGCGGCTGCGGGCCTCACCGACGATCTTGTTGGCCTCGGAACGGGCCTCGGCGATCGCCTGGTCGGCGGTCTGCTGGGCCAGCGAGAGGACGCGCGCGGCGCTGTCGCCGCCGGGACCCTGCTGCGGGGCGTGCCCCATCGGACCGCCCATGGGGCCGCCCTGCATCGGGCCACCCATGGGGCCGCCCATCGGACCGCCCATGGGGCCGCCCTGCATGGGACCGGGGCCGCCGTGCTGCTGCATCTGCTGGTGCTGGGGGTGCTGCGGCTGGCCCTGGGGGCCGCCGAGCTGCTGCGGGCCGCCCTGCATCGGGCCGGGGCCGTGGCCGCCGGGACCCGCGGGCAGCTGCGGGGCGCCACCGGGGAGCTGGGGCGGGCCGCCCATCTGCTGGTGCTGCGGGTGCTGCGGCTGGTGCTGCTGCGGCGGCACCGGCTGCGGGCCCGATATCGCGGCGGGAACCGGCGCGCCGGGGCGCTGGTCCTGCTGCTCCGGCTTGCGCATGTTCTGCTGCTGCTGGTTCTGCGCCGCGGCCCGGGTCGCCGCGGCCAGCTTGGCGCGCAGGTCCTCGTTCTCGCGGAGCAGCCGGGTCAGTTCGGCTTCGACCTCGTCGAGGAAGGCATCGACCTCGTCCTCGTCATAGCCTTCTCGGAGGCGGACGGTCGTGAACTGCTTGTTCCGCACGTCCTCGGGGGTCAACGGCATCTCTTCACCTCAACGTTGTCGTCGGCATTCGGCAAGACCGTATCGTTCACGACCTGCTCACCAGTGCGATGAGGACCCAAACGATGATCATCAGTACGAAGAAGGACAGGTCGAGCGCCACGCCCCCGAGACGTAGCGGCGGGATGAACCGCCGCAGAAGCTTGAGCGGTGGATCAGTGACAGTGTAGGTGGCCTCCAGAACGACCACCATCGCCTTGCCCGGTTGCCACGAGCGGGCGAACTGGAAGACGTAGTCCATGACCAACCGGAAGATCAGCACGATGAGAAAACACATCAGCGCGATGTAGAGCACATCCCGTACAACGCCCATTTGGTGCGCTTCCCTCTCCCCTGATCTCGGTTCCCGTACCGGTGGTGCCGCGTCACAGCCGGTGAGGCCGTGTCTCAGCTCTGGTTGAAGAACCCGCCCTCTGCGATGCGGGCCTTGTCCTCCGCCGTGACATCGACGTTAGCAGGCGACAACAGGAACACCTTCTGCGTCACCCGCTCGATGCTCCCGTGCAGACCGAAGACGAGACCGGCCGCGAAGTCGACGAGTCGCTTCGCGTCCGTGTCGTCCATCTCCGTCAGATTCATGATCACGGGAGTGGCCTCGCGGAAGTGTTCCCCGATGGTACGGGCCTCGTTGTAGGTCCGGGGGTGGAGCGTGGTGATGCGGTAGGGCTCCCGCTCGGACACGACCTTGGGCATGATCACCGGTGCGTTCTTCTCCATGCTGTGACTCGTGCTCTGGCGTTCGGGTGTGATGGATGCCACGGGGGCGATTCGTGCCGGACGCCCGGTTTCAGCCGGAAGCTGAACCGGCTCGCGCCGGGCCGGTGCGGGCACCGCCCGTACGGGCTCGGGCTCCTCGTGGCGCTCCTGCGGTGCGGCCTGGTGCCGCCGCCGGTCCCGCTCGGGTTCGGGTTCGGGTTCGAACTCGTCGTCGGGGTCGAACCCCGGGCCGTCGTATCCGTCGTCCTCCACGAGGCCGAGGTAGACCGCCATCTTGCGCATCGCGCCGGCCATGCTCCGCTTCCTCCGCTCTGTGGTGGATCCCGTGTCACCGAGCTGCGGCGATCCACCCGGGCCGCCCGCCGATCTCGCCGATCAGTGGGGATGACCATATTTTCTGCCGTGGTCCGACTTGCTTGGCGACGTTACCCGAGCGGGGGACGGACGCCGAGTACCGCGCTGCCGACGCGCACATGTGTCGCACCGACCGCGACGGCCTCCTCCAGGTCCGCGCTCATCCCCGCCGAGACCATGGTCGCAGGCCCGTGCGTCGCGCGCAGGCGGGACGAGATTTCCATCAGCCGCTCGAAAGCGGCCCGTTGGCGCCCCGCGAACTCCCCCGCCAGCGGGGCGACCGTCATCAGACCGCCGAGCCGCAGCCCGTCGGCCGCCTCGACCGCGGCCGCCAACTCCTCGACGCCGTCGGGGGCCACACCGCCGCGGTCGCCGCGCGCGCCGACCTCGGCGTCGAGGGCGACCTGAATCAGCACCTCCGGCTCGCGGCCGGCGCGGACGGCCGCCGCGGACAGCGCGGTGACCAGCTTCGCGCGGTCCACCGACTGGACCACGTCGCTGTAGCCGATCACGGACCTCACCTTGTTCGTCTGCAACTGCCCGACGAAGTGCCAGGTCAGCGGCAGGTCGGCGCATGCGGCGGCCTTGGGGGCGGCGTCCTGGTCGCGGTTCTCGGCCACGTGCCGCACCCCGAGTTCGTGCAGCAGCCGGACGTCGCTCGCGGGGTAGGTCTTGGTGACCACGATCAGGGTCACCTCCTCCCGCTTGCGGCCCGCCGCCGCGCACGCGCCCGCGATCCGCTCCTCGACCCGCGCCAGGTTCGCCGCGAGTTCGGCCCTACGGTCCGTCATGTCGCCCCTGCCCGGCCTGTCCTTCGTCGTCCAGCCACACGTACCCCGCCAGGCGGCCGGTCGTGCGGTCGCGGCGGTAGGAGAAGTGATCACCCGATTCGCGGGTGCACACGGTCGAGAGCCGCCGGTCGAGCACACCGAGCCGGGCCAGTTGGGCGTCCACCCCGGCCGTGACGTCGACGGCGGGGGTGCCCCAGCTCGTCTCGGCCCAGGCGGCCGACTCGACCGCGGCGACCTCGGCACGCATCGCCTCGGGCACCTCGTAGCACCGGCCGCAGACGGCCGGGCCGGTGCGGGCCGTGATCCGGGCGGGGTCCGCGCCGAGCGCGGTCATCGCCTCGACGGCGGCGGGGACCACTCCGGCGACCATGCCCGGCCGCCCCGCGTGCGCCGCGCCCACCACCCCGGCGACGGGGTCGGCGAGCAGGACGGGGGTGCAGTCGGCGGTGAGGACCGCGAGGGCGAGGCCGCGCCGGGCGGTGACGACCGCGTCCACGCGGCGGCTCTCCCCCGCGGGCGTCGGCCCGTCGACCACGGCGACGTCCCGGCCGTGCACCTGGTCCATCCACACCACCCGGGCCGGGTCGAGGCCGATCGCCTCGGCGACCAGCTTCCGGTTGGCCAGGACGGCGGCGGGGTCGTCGCCGACGGCGCCGCCGAGGTTCAGGTCCTCGTACGGAACGGCGCTCACCCCGCCCCACCGGTCGGTGAAGGCGAAGTGGGCGCCGCCCGCGGGGTCGTGCCGCGCTATCACTTGAGGAAGTCCGGCACGTCCAGCTCGTCGAGGGCGGGGACGCCCTCCTGGTACGGGCGGGCCGGCGGGACCTGCGGCGCGGCGGCGGGCTGCGAGGGCAGCTCGCTGACCGGGGCGGGCTCGGGCGCCTTGGCCGGCTCCTCCTCCCGGGCGGTGACGCTGCCGAGGCCGCCGTAGGCGGGCCGCTCGGGGCGGGCCGGGGCCGGCTCGTCGCGCTTGTTGGACGAGGAGGCGCCGATGACGTTCTCCCGCTTGGCGGGCGGCTGGCCGCCGTCGAAGCCCGCCGCGATGACCGTGACCCTGACCTCGTCGCCGAGCGCGTCGTCGATGACCGCGCCGAAGATGATGTTGGCCTCGGGGTGGGCCGCCTCGCTGACCAGCTGCGCGGCCTCGTTGATCTCGAAGAGACCGAGGTCGGATCCGCCGGAGATGGAGAGCAGCACCCCGCGGGCGCCGTCGATGGAGGCCTCCAGGAGCGGCGAGGAGATCGCCATCTCCGCGGCGGCCACCGCGCGGTCGTCGCCGCGGGCCGAGCCGATGCCCATCAGCGCGGAACCGGCCTCGGACATGACCGACTTGACGTCGGCGAAGTCCAGGTTGATCAGACCGGGGGTGGTGATGAGGTCGGTGATGCCCTGGACGCCGGAGAGCAGGACCTGGTCCGCGGACTTGAACGCGTCCAGGACGCTGACCTGGCGGTCCGAGATGGACAGCAGGCGGTCGTTGGGGATGACGATCAGGGTGTCGACCTCTTCGCGCAGCTGCGCGATGCCGTCCTCCGCCTGGTTCGCCCGGCGGCGGCCCTCGAAGGTGAAAGGCCGGGTGACCACACCGATCGTCAGGGCGCCGAGCGAGCGGGCGATGTTCGCCACGACGGGCGCGCCGCCCGTTCCGGTGCCGCCGCCCTCACCGGCGGTGACGAAGACCATGTCGGCCCCCTTGAGGACCTCCTCGATCTCCTCGCGGTGGTCCTCGGCGGCCTTGCGGCCGACGTCCGGGTTGGCGCCGGCGCCGAGGCCGCGGGTGAGTTCACGGCCGACGTCGAGCTTGACGTCGGCGTCGCTCATCAACAGAGCTTGAGCGTCGGTGTTGATGGCGATGAACTCGACGCCCTTGAGACCGACCTCGATCATCCGGTTGATGGCATTGACACCACCGCCGCCGACACCGATGACCTTGATGACTGCGAGGTAGTTCTGCGGTGCTGCCACGTCGAAGGCCTCTCGCCTCGAGTTACGTGTCGCCCGCCGCGCCGTGCTGCGCGACGGCGACTGATGCCGAATTGGGACGGTTCCGAACGCCGACCCGAACCCCGTTGTCGAACTTCAGGGTTACCAGTGTGTCTGTTCCGATGACTGTTCCGAACAGGACACTAAGTCGACTTGTGGCGCGGGTTCAACGAACACGCCGAACCTCCCGTTTTTCTTTTCACCCTATGTGATCAGGCATATCTCTGGCCAACCAGGGTCGTGCCCGGCACCCGCGCCCGTCAACTCCCCGACGAAGCGGGCGATCCGGGCGCACTGACGTCGAAGTGCCGGGCCTTCGGGGTCGCTTCGAGCAGGCGGGTGAGCACGTCGGCCTTCGCCCGGCCCTCCTCGGAACTCCCCCAGTCCACCCGGCGCCCGCCGTCGAGTTCCAGGCTGAACGCGTCGAAGGAACTGACCGCGATGGTACGGGTCCGGGCGGCGACGGGGGCGGGAATCGAGTCGGCCACCGCCACCGCCTCGCGCAGCAGCCGGTCGGTGCCGAAGCGGCGCAGGCTCGGGGAGCGCGCGGTGTTCAATTCGAGCCGGGGGACGCCCTCGGGGGCGCGGTCGACGGTCGCGAATCGGCGGCCGGCGGCGTCCACCTCGATGAACTCGCCGCCCTTTTCGATGAGCAATACCGCTTGCCGCTCGGTCACTTCGAGGACGAAATCGTTCGGCCACGACCGTTCGGCGGTCACGGATTCCACCCGGGGCAGTGCCCGGCGGATCCGCTGCTCGACCTCGTCGGTGTCCACCGAGGCCATCGGGAGGCCGGTGGGCACGTCCGCCGCCTGTCGCACCTCGCCCGGGGCGAGCACCTCGACGCCGGCGACGCGGACCTTCTCGACGCGCAGCCAGGTCGAGCCGTACAGGGCCCAGAGGGCGAACCCGCCGAGCAGGAGCGCGGCGCCGAACACCAGGGCGGTGAGCCGGGGGTAGGGCAGGCGCAGGCGGCGCCCCGGCCGCGGGGGCCGGGGCGGGCCGGACTCGGGTGCGGTGCGCTCGTCGCGCTCTGCGGTGCTCGGTCCGGCCACGCTCCTGCCTTTCGTCGCGGCCCGCCCGGCGGGCCGATGCCGGCCGCGGGGGCGGCCGGCTAGTGGTGGTGCCGGCCGCCGATCGCCTCGCGGACCATGGCGACGAGCAGGTCGTCGGCGTCCCGGCGGCCGAACTCGGCGGCCGCGCGGGACATCTCGTACAGCCGGTGCGGGTCGGTGAGCACCGGGAGGACCTCGCTCTGCACCCACTCCGGCGTCAGGTCCGCGTCGTCGACGAGGAGTCCGCCGCCGGCCTTGACCACCGGCTGGGCGTTCAGCCGCTGTTCGCCGTTGCCGATGGGCAACGGGACGTAGGCGGCCGGGAGCCCGACGGCGGAGAGCTCGGCGACGGTCATCGCGCCCGCGCGGCAGAGCATCATGTCGGCCGCGGCGTAGGCGAGATCCATCCGGTCCACGTACGGTACCGGGATGTAGGGGGGCATTCCCGGCATGTTGTCGACGCGCGGCAGTTCGTTCTTCGGGCCGACCGCGTGCAGCACCTGGATCCCGGACTGCTGGAGCCAGGGCACGACCCGCTGGACCACCTCGTTGAGGTGGCGGGCGCCCTGCGAGCCGCCGGAGACCAGCAGGGTCGGCAGGCCCGGGTCGAGGCCGAAGGCGGCGCGCGCCTCGGGGCGGACGGCGCCCCGGTCGAGGGTGGCGATGGTCCGGCGCAGCGGGATCCCGATGTAGCGCGCGCCCCGCAGCTTGCTGTCGGGGGTGGAGACGGCGACGCCGGCCGCGTACCGGGAGCCGATCTTGTTGGCGAGGCCGGGCCGGGCGTTCGCCTCGTGGACCACGATCGGCACGCCGAGCCGCTTGGCGGCCAGGTAGCCGGGCAGCGCGACGTACCCGCCGAAGCCGACGACGCAGTCGGCCTTGGTGCGCTCCAGGATCTGCTCGGCGGCCTTGATGGTGCCGCGCAGCCGTCCGGGGACGGTGATCAGCTCGGGGGTGGGCTTGCGGGGCAGCGGGACGGCGGGGATGAGTGCGAGGTCGTAGCCCCGCTCGGGCACCAGCCTCGTCTCCAGGCCGCGTTCCGTGCCCAGCGCCGTGATCCCCACGGTGGGGTCCTGCCTGCGCAGGGCGTCCGCGAGGGCGAGCGCCGGCTCGATGTGGCCGGCGGTCCCCCCACCGGCGAGTACGACATGCACCGAAATTCACCGCTCTCCGGACGGACGCGTCGTCCTGGCGCGCCGTCGCATCGTCTTCTCGTCCTTCACACTGCGCCCTGCCCGCTTCCTGCCGAGGACAGGCTGCCGCATCGCCAGCGCCGCCCGGGCGGCGGGCTCCTCGCGCGCGAACGCGATGAGGAGGCCGATGGCGAACATGGTCGGCAGCAGGGCGGAACCTCCGTACGAGAACAGCGGGAGGGGGACGCCGGCGATCGGCAGCAGGCCGAGTACCGCACCGATGTTGACCACGGCCTGGGCCGTGATCCAGGTGGTCACGCCTCCCGCGGCATAGCGTACGAAGGGGTCCTCCGTGCGTCCGGCCACGCGGATACCCGCATAGCCTAGAGCCGCGAACAGGGCGACCACCGACAGCGTCCCCGCCAGGCCCAGTTCCTCACCGGTGATGGCGAAGATGAAGTCCGTGTGCGGTTCGGGGAGTTGGCCCCATTTCTCCACGCTGGCACCGAGTCCGGATCCGAAGAGTCCGCCGGAGGCCAGCGCGTAGATCCCGTGCAGTCCCTGCCAGCACAGGTCGGCGGGGCCCGGTTCGGTGGCGCCGAGGCAGGCCAGGCGGGCCATCCGGTTGGGGCTGGTGGCGATGAACAGGACGCCGATGGCACCGGCGACGGCGAGGACGCCGGCGAAGAGCCGGGTGGGGGCGCCGGCCAGCCAGAGCAGCCCGAAGAGGATGGCGGTCAGGATGATCGCCGTGCCCATGTCCCCGCCGATCATGATGAGTCCCAGCAGCAGGAAGGCGACCGGGACCAGCGGGACCAGCATGTGCTTCCACTGGGTGAGCAGCCTGCGGTCGGACTTGCGCGCGAGCAGGTCGGCGCCCCAGAGGATGAGGACCAGCTTGGCGAACTCGCTGGGCTGGAGCTGGAAGGGGCCGAAGAGCTGGATCCAGTTCTGGTTGCCGTTGACCGCGTGCCCTATCCCCGGGATCTGCACCATCACCAGCAGGACCAGGGTGCCGAGCAGCATCGGGTAGGCGAGGCCGCGGTGGAGCTTGACCGGCATCCGCGAGGCGACCAGCAGGAGGGCGGTGCCGATCAGCGCGGCGAGGACCTGTTTGCGGAAGTAGTAGGTGGAGGGCAGGTCCCACTTCAGCGCGGTGATCATCGAGGCGGAGAAGACCATCACCAGGCCGAGGACGGTGATCAGCGCGGCGGAGCCGAGGATCAGGTAGTACGCGGTGAGCGGGCGGTCCCAGGCCCGCAGGGCCCGTCCGTGCAGCCGCCGCAGGGTGTTCCCGCGGGCGCCGGCCCGCGGCGCCCCGCCGGTGCGGCGGGGCGCACGGGCCGGGCGGCGCGGCTCGGACTTCGTCGACGGCATCGTGCGGCATCCCCTCCGCTCGTCCACGTGACGAGCGCGTCCGACGCCGGCTGGGCGTCCCTACGCGGTGGGGAGTTCGCGCACGGCGCGCGCGAACGCCTTCCCGCGCTCCTGGTAGTTGGTGAACATGTCCATCGAGGCGCAGGCCGGGGCGAGGAGCACCGTATCGCCCGGTCGGGCCAGCCGGGCGGCTTCCGCCACGGCGGCCGCCATCGCCCCAGTGTCGGTGCGGTCGAGGTCGGCGACCGGCACCTCGGGGGCGTGTCGCGCGAGGGCTTCGCGGATCAGGTGGCGGTCCGCGCCGATCAGGACGACGCCGCGGAGCCGGCCGGCCGCCGCCTCCACCAGCTCGTCGAAGACCGCGCCCTTGGCGAGCCCGCCGGCGATCCACACCACGTGCTCGTAGGACTTCAACGAGGCTTCGGCGGCGTGGGTGTTGGTGGCCTTGGAGTCGTCGACGTACGCCACCTCGGCGACGTCGGCGACGTGCTCGATGCGGTGCGGGTCGGGGCGGAAGGCGCGCAGTCCGTCGCGGACGGCGGCGGGGGCGACGCCGTAGGCGCGGGCGAGGGCTGCTGCGGCCAGCGCGTTGGCGATGTTGTGCGGGACCGGCGGGTTCAGGTCGGCGACCTCGGCCAGCTCCTGGGCCTGGCGCTGCCGGTCGGCCACGAACGCCCGGTCGACGAGGATGCCGTCGACGACGCCGACCTGGGAGGGGCCGGGGGTGCCGAGGGTGAAGCCGATGGCCCGGCAGCCCTCCTCGACGTCCGCCGCGCGGACCAGGTCCTCGGTGGCGGGGTCGGCCGCGTTGTAGACGCAGGCGACGGTGTTGCCCTCGTAGATCCGGCCCTTGTCGGCGGCGTAGGCGTCCATGCCGCCGTGCCAGTCGAGGTGGTCGGGGGCGAGGTTGAGGACGGCCGCGGAGTGGGCGCGCAGGCTCGGCGTCCAGTGCAGCTGGTAGCTGGAGAGCTCGACGGCGAGGACGTCGTGGGTCTCCTCGCCGGTGACCACGTCGATGATCGGGGTGCCGATGTTCCCGACGGCCGCGGTGCGCAGGCCCGCGGCGGCCAGGATCGAGGCGAGCATGCGGGTGGTGGTGGTCTTGCCGTTGGTGCCGGTGACCGCCAGCCAGGCGGCGGGCTCCCGGCCGTCCAGGCCGCGCAGCCGCCAGGCGATCTCGACGTCGCCGACGACGTCGACGCCGGCCGCCGCGGCGGCCGCGAAGAGCGGGCTGGAGGGGGGCCAGCCCGGGGAGGTGACGACCAGGTCGGTGCCGGGAGGAAGCGTTTCGGCATCTCCCAGCCGCACCGTGGCGCCCGCCTGCCTCAGCTCCGCCGCCCGCTCGCGCAGCCGCTCGCCGTCGCCGCCGTCCACGACGGTAACGTGCGCGCCGAGCGCGGTCAGCGCACGGGCGGCGCTGACGCCGCTGACGCCGAGTCCGGCGACCGTGACGCGCAGGTCCTTGAACTCCGAGGCGCCCGCGCTCACTTCTGGGCCGCCCAGCCGGCGTAGAAGACGCCGAGGCCGACGATCACGCACATGCCCTGGATGATCCAGAACCGGACCACGACGAGGACCTCGGACCACCCCTTGAGTTCGAAGTGGTGCTGGAGCGGCGCCATCCTGAAGACCCGCTTGCCGGTCAGCTTGAACGAGCCGACCTGGATGACGACCGACATGGTGATGAGGACGAACAGGCCGCCGAGGACGGCGATCAGGAGCTCGGTGCGGGAGCAGATCGCGAGGCCGGCGAGCGCGCCGCCGAGGGCGAGCGAGCCGGTGTCCCCCATGAAGATCTTGGCCGGCGAGGTGTTCCACCACAGGAAGCCGAAGCAGGAGCCCATGAGGGCCGCGGCGACGACCGCGAGGTCGAGCGGGTCGCGGACCTCGAAGCAGGCGCCGGGGTTGACCAGGGAGTCGGCGTTGGCGCAGGACTCCTGGAACTGCCAGACGCCGATGAACGTGTAGGCGCCGAAGACCATCACCGACGCGCCGGTGGCCAGGCCGTCGAGGCCGTCGGTGAGGTTCACGCCGTTGGACATCGCCAGGATCATGAACAGCGCCCAGACCACGAACAGGACGGGGCCGATCTTCCAGCCGAAGTCCGTGACGAAGGACAGCTTCGTCGAGGCGGGCGTCTGGCCCCGCTCGTCGGCGAACTGCAGGGCGAGCACGGCGAAGGCGATGCCGACGATCAGCTGACCGGACAGCTTCGCCTTGGCCCGCAGGCCGAGCGAGCGCCGCTTGACGATCTTGATGTAGTCGTCGAGGAAGCCGACCAGGCCCATCCCCGCGGTCAGGAAGAGCACCAGGAGGCCGGAGAACGTGGTGTCCTCGCCGGTGATCAGCTTCGTCAGGAAGTAGGCCGCCAGGGTGGCCAGGATGAAGGCGATGCCGCCCATGGTCGGGGTACCGCGCTTGGAGCCGTGGCTGCGCGGGCCGTCGTCGCGGATGTACTGCCCGTAGCCCTTGCGGGCGAGCAGCTTGATCAGCAGCGGTGTGCCGACCAGCGTCAGGAACAGGCCGATGACGCCGGAGAACAGGATCTGCCTCATGCCCGGCCGCCCTCCCCCGCCGCACCGTCGTCTTCCAGCAGCGCCGTGGCGACCGCTTCCAGACCGACGGACCTGGATGCCTTCACCAGCACGACGTCTCCCGGGCGCAGCTCACTGCGCAACAGGTCGATCGCCGCCCGTGCGTCGGACACGTGCACCGACTCCTCACCCCACGAACCCTCGTTGTAGGCGCCCAGTCGCAACCAGGACGCTTCCTGTCCCCCGACCGCGACGAGCTTGCTCACGTTGAGCCGGACGGCCAGCCGTCCGACCGCGTCGTGCTCGGCGAGCGACGCGTCACCGAGCTCGGCCATGGTGCCGAGCACCGCCCACGTGCGACGCCCCTTGCCCATGGCCACGAGCGCGCGCAGGGCGGCTCGCATGGACTCGGGGTTCGCGTTGTAGGCGTCGTTGACGATCCGTACGCCGTCGCCGCGCTCGCTGACCTCCATACGCCAGCGGGAGAGCGTGCCCGCCTCGCTGAGCGCGGTGGCGATCTCGTCCGCGGGCATGCCGATCACATGGGCGACGGCGGCCGCGGCAAGCGCGTTCGACACGTGGTGCTCACCGTACAGGCGCAGCTTCACGGCTCCGCACCCGGTGGGTGTGCGCAGGGTGAAAGAAGGGCGTCCGTCGTCCCCGAGCACCACGTCCTCGGCCCGGACGTCGGCGTCGGCGGCCTCGCCGAAGAGCGTGACGGGGGCCTTGGTGCGCGCGAACATGGCGCGGACCAGCGGGTCGTCGGCGTTGAGGATCGCGTGTCCGTCGGCGGGCAGCGCCTCGACGAGCTCGCCCTTGGCCTGCGCGATCTGCTCGCGGCCGCCGAACTCGCCGATATGGGCGCTGCCGACGTTGAGCACCAGGCCGATCGTGGGCGGGGTCAGACCGGTCAGGTAGGCGATGTGGCCGATGCCGCGGGCGCCCATCTCCAGGACCAGGTGGCGGGTGTCCTCGTCCGCGGTGAGCGCGGTGAGCGGCAGCCCGATCTCGTTGTTGAGCGAGCCGGGCGTCCAGACGGTGGGGGCGCGGTGCTGGAGCAGTTGGGCGATGAGGTCCTTGGTGGACGTCTTGCCGGCCGATCCGGTCAGCGCCACGACCTCGGTGCCCAGCCGGGTCACGACGGCCCGTGCGAGGCGGCCGAGCGCGGTGAGGACGTCGTCGACGACCACGGCGGGCACGCCGACGGGGCGGGTGGCCAGCACGCCGGCCGCGCCGGCCTCGACGACGGCGGCGGCGAAGTCGTGGCCGTCGACGCGCTCGCCGGCGAGGGCGACGAAGAGGCTGCCGGGCCGCACGTCACGGGAGTCGCGGACGACGGGTCCGGTGACGCGGACGGCGGCGGCGTCGGCGGTGTCGTGCGGCTGCCCGCCGACGATCTCGGCGATCTCGGCGAGGGAGAGGGTGATCACTCGGTCATCCCTGACTGTTGGTCTCGGCGGCGGCCCGGGGCCCGGGGTGGTCGGTTCCGGCGGCGAGAGCGGTGCTCTCCCCGGCGGACGGCTCGGCGGGGGCACGGAGAGCACTGCTCTCGCCCTCGGCGCGCAGGCTGTTCTCGATGGCGGCGCGCAGCACCTGGCGGTCGTCGAAGGGGCGGACCACTCCGGCGACGTCCTGGCCCTGCTCGTGGCCCTTGCCGGCGACGAGCACGGTGTCGCCCTTGCCCGCCCGGGCGACGACCGCGGCGATCGCGGCGGCCCGGTCCTCGAACACCTGGACCTCGCCACGCTCGTGGGCCGGCACCTCGGCGGCGCCGGTGAGCATGGCGGCGAGGATCGCGAGCGGGTCCTCGGAGCGCGGGTTGTCGGAGGTGAGCACGGCGGTGTCGGCGAGCCGGGCGGCGGCCGCGCCCATCGGGCCGCGCTTGGTGGTGTCGCGGTCGCCGCCGCAGCCGAGCACGATGTGCAGCCGGCCCTCGGTGACCTTGCGCAGCGCCCGCAGCACGGACTCCACGGCGTCGGTCTTGTGCGCGTAGTCGACCACCGCGAGGTACGGCTGCCCGGCGTCGATCCGCTCCAGTCGGCCGGGGACGCCCGGCACGGCGGCGATCCCGTCGGCGGCGGTCTGCGGGTCGACGCCCGCGACGGCCAGCGCGACGATCGCGGCGAGGGTGTTGGCGACGTTGAAGGGGCCGGCGAGCGGCGAACGGGCGGAGATCCGCTCGCCCTCCGGACCGACCGCGGTGAACGTCGAGTCCATGGGCCCGACGACGACGTCCTCGGCGTGCCAGTCGGCGTCCGGGTGGCCCTGGGCGGAGAAGGTGGTGACGGGCACGCCGCCCTCGCCGACGAGCCGGCGCCCGTACTCGTCGTCGTAGTTCACCACGCCCCGCCTGCTGCGGCGGGGGGTGAAGAGCTGGGCCTTGGCCCGGAAGTAGTCCTCCATGCCGGAGTGGAACTCCATGTGCTCCGGGCTGAGGTTGTTGAAGACGCCGACGTCGAAGACGCAGCCGTCGACCCGGCCGAGCACCAGCGCGTGGCTGGAGACCTCCATGGCGACGGAGTCGACGTCCCGCTCCCGCATGACCGCGAACAGCGCCTGCAGGTCGGGGGCTTCGGGGGTGGTGCGCTCCGACTTCACGGTGTCGTCGCCGACCCGCATCTCGACGGTGCCGATCAGCCCGGTGCGGTGTCCGGCGGCGCGCAGCCCGCCCTCCACCAGGTAGGCGGTGGTGGTCTTGCCGGAGGTGCCGGTGATGCCGATCTGGAGCAGGTCGTGGCCGGGGTGCCCGTAGATCGTCGCCGCGAGCTCGCCCATCCGGCCGCGCGGGTCGCCGACGGTGAGCACCGGGAGGCCGGTGGCGGCGGCGCGGTCGCCGCCGGCCGGGTCGGTGAGGATCGCGGCGGCGCCCAGCGAGGCGGCCTGGGCGGCGAAGTCCGCGCCGTGGAACCGGGCGCCGGGCAGGGCCGCGTAGAGGTCGCCGGGGCGGATGGCGCGCGAGTCGTGGGTGATGCCGGTGACCTCGCCGCCGTCGGCCACGGACCGGATGCCCAGCTGATCGGCGAGGTCCGCCAGCGGGGTGGGGCGGGTCTGCACCGGCCGCGGCGCTCCCGGGTAGGTCACAGGGGCGTCCTTCGGGGTGGTGGTGGACTGATCAGGGTGGGGCACGGCGGTGAGCGTACCGGGCGCACCGTCGCCATCGCGAAATGAGGGGGCCGGTTCCGCCGGGTCGGGAGTGATCATGGTCACGGGCGTCCCCGGTCAGTCCGCGGGCTCGAACTCGACGGGCAGCCGGGCCGGGGGCGCGCCGGTGGGCGGGGCCTGGAGGGACTTCAGGGCGAACTCCATGACCTTCTTGTAGACGGGCCCGCAGATCTGGCCGCCGAAGTAACTGCCCTTGGTGGGGTTCTGGATGGCGCAGTAGACGGTGACGCGCGGGGCGTCCGCGGGTGCGAATCCCGCGAACGAGGCGGTGTAGCCGTTGTAGCGGCCGGTCTCGGGGTCGACCCGGTTCGAGGTGCCGGTCTTGCCCGCCACCCGGTAGCCGGGGATGCGGGCCTTCACGCCGGTGCCCTGCTCGTCGTCGACGACCGACTCCAGCATCCTGGCCAGGGTCCTGGCGGTCGTCTCGCTGACCACCCGGGTCTTCTTCGGCACCGGGGCCGGGCTGAACCGGCCGTCGGGGCCCTTCGTGCCGCGCACCAGGCTCGGCTCGACGCGCACCCCGCCGTTGGCGATGGTCGAGTACACGGAGGCGGCCTGCATGGCGTTGAGCGAGAGGCCCTGGCCGAAGGGGATCGTGTACTGCTGGGAGGCGCTCCAGTCCTTCGGTCTCGCGAGCAGACCGGGCGTCTCGCCGGGGAATCCGAGGCCGGTCGGGGAGCCGAGGCCGAACTTCCGCAGGTAGGAGTGGAGGACCCGGTTGGCCTCGGGCTGGGTCTTCCCGAGCTGCTCGACGGCCAGGATGGTGCCGATGTTGCTGGACTTGGCGAGCACCCCGTTGAGCGTCAGGTACCAGGTGGGGTGGTCGATGTCGTCCTTGAAGGCGCGGTCGGCGCGCGGCAGCCGGTTGGGGACGGTGACGTGGGTGGAGGGGGAGGCGACGTTCTCCTCCAGGACCGCCGCCATCGACAGGACCTTGGCCGTCGAGCCGGGCTCGTAGACGTCCTGAAGGGCCGCGTTGCCGAGGGTGGCGGCGGTGGCGCCGGAGAGGTCGCCGGGGTCGAAGCCGGGGGCGTTGGCCATGGCGAGCACCTCGCCGGTGCGGGTGTCCTGGACGACGACGTAGCCGCGGTCGGCGTCGGACTCCTCCACCTGGTCGGAGATGGCCTGCTGGGCGGCCCACTGGATGTCCCGGTCGAGGGTCAGCTCGATGTCCGAGCCGGGGACGGCGGGGACCTCGGTGGAGCCGGCCGTGGGGACCTGGCGGCCGCCGGACTGGGCGTACCGGATCTTGCCGTCCTCGCCGGCGAGCTGCCGGTCGAACTTCGCCTCCAGGCCGCCGGCGCCCGCGCCGTCGTCGTTGACGAAGCCGAGCACGCCGGCCGCCAGCTCGCCGCCGGGGTAGACCCGCCGGGTGGCGGGCTCCTGGAGGACGCCGGCGAGGACGTTGGCCTCCTTCGTGGCGAAGACGGCCTTGAGGTCCTTGATCTGCTTCCAGACCTGCGGGGTCTGCCGCCTGGCCAGGACCTCGTAGCGGTCCTTCGGCCGGTCGAGCTTCTTCCGCAGGTCCTCCGGGTCCTCGTTCAGGATCGGGGCGAGCAGCGCCGCGGCCTGGGCGGGGGCGTCGGAGACCTTGGTGTGCTCCTCGGTGAACAGCGACGGGTCGGCGGTGATGTCGTGCGCGTCGACGCTGGTGGCGAGCTCGACGCCCCGCCGGTCGGTGATCCGGCCGCGCTCGGCGGCCAGCACGTGGGTGAAGTACCGGTTGACCTGGGCCTTGGCGGCGTAGGCCTCGGCGTCCACGGCCTGTACCTGGAGCAGCCGGACCACGAAGACCAGCATGACGAGGGTGAGGCCGAGGCTGACCAGGCGCAGCCGGGGGCGGGGGCTGCCCAGGCGCAGCGGTGCGGAGCGGCGCGGGGCGGGACGCCGGGCGGGCGGGCGCCCGCCGCCCCTCGGGGCGGGTCCGGCGGCGGGCCTGCGGGCGGGGCCGGGCACTCCGCGCCCCGGGGGCGTCCTACTCGTCACTCGGTCGCCTCCGGCGTGGGTGAGGGCGTGGTCGCGGCGCGGGACGCGGTCCGGCTCGGCGACGGCGACGGGTCGGCGGGGGACGCCGACGGGCTCGGGGCAGGCCGCGGTGCGGCGGGCGAGCCGCTCGCCGGGGCCTTCGAGCCGCGGACCGTGCCGTCGGGTTCGAGGAAGACGGGCGGGCCGCCGGGCGTCATGCCGAGCTCGCGGGCGCGCTGCTGCAGGGCGTCGGGGGCGGAGTAGGCGTCGATGTCCCGCTGCAGGGCCTGGCGTTCGTCGGTCAGCTCGGTGGTGTCGCGCTTGAGGTCGGAGAGCCGGAACGAGCCCTCGTTGAGCGCCGAGTTGAGCATGAGCAGGGTGATCAGGCCGCCGCCGAGGAGGACCACGACCAGGAGCACGAACGGGGTCCGGGCCGCGCTGCTGGTCCCGGCGGGCAGCAGGGCGGCGAGCCGCGCCGCCCGCCCCTTCAGCTGCGCCTGCTGCGTCACACGGCCTCCTCGCGGATGCGTTGCGCACCCCTCAGACGTGCCGGGGCGGCCCGGCGGTTCTCCGCGACCTCCTCCTCGGTGGGCAGTTCGGCGCCGCGGGTCAGGAGCTTGAGGCGGGGCTGGTAGCGCTCGGGGACGACCGGGAGACCGGGCGGGGCGGTGCTCGCCGCACCGGTCGCGAAGACCTGCTTGACGATCCGGTCCTCCAGCGACTGGTAGGAGAGCACCGCGATCCGCCCGCCCACGGCGAGCGCGGCGACGGCCGCCGGGATCGCCCGTTCGACGCTGGCCAGTTCGCCGTTGACCTCGATGCGCAGCGCCTGGAAGGTCCGCTTGGCCGGGTTGCCGCCGGTCCGCTTGGCGGCCTGCGGCAGCGCGTCGCGGATCAGCTCCACCAGCCGCGCGCTGTTCGTGAACGGCTCCCGCTCGCGCTCCCTGACCACGGCGGCGACGATCCGCTTGGCCTGCTTCTCCTCGCCGTACGCGCGCAGGATGCGGACCAGTTCGCCCGGCGGGTAGGTGTTGAGGACCTCGGCGGCGCTGATCCCGGCGGACTGGTCCATCCGCATGTCGAGCGGCGCGTCCTGGGCGTACGCGAAGCCGCGGTCGGCCTCGTCGAGCTGCATGGAGGAGACGCCGAGGTCGAACAGGACGCCCTGGACGCGGGGGATCTCCAGCCGCTGGAGGACCTCCGGCAGCTCGTCGTAGACCGCGTGGACGAGCGTGGCCCGCTCGCCGTAGGGCGCGAGCCGCTCGGTGGAGAGGCGCAGCGCCTCCTTGTCGCGGTCGAGCGCGACGAGCCGGGCGGCGGGGAAGGTGGCCAGGAGGGCCTCGCTGTGGCCGCCGAGGCCCAGGGTGCAGTCGACGACGACGGCTCCCGGCTCGGCGAGGGCCGGGGCCAGCACGTCCAGACACCTCTGGAGCATCACGGGGACGTGTCGGGTCTGGCTCATGCGCCCTCTCAGGTCCGGCGCCGCGGGGCGCCCGCACGGGCCGCGTCCGCGGGTTCGTTCGGTAGATCGTCGTGCGGGGATCGGGGGACCGGAATCGCCCCGGGCAGCACAGTAGTCCACCCGGCCGCGCGGGTGGCCGACCGGCCCGCACGCCGCGCGTCCCGGGGACGATACGGTCTGGACCATGACGACTTCCGCCACCCCTCCCGCCGGCTCCTCCGTCACCGACCAGCTCGTCGACGCGAACCAGCGGTACGCCAAGGCCTTCACCGACCCCGGCATGGACGCCCGGCCCGTCCGCAAGGTCGCGATCGTGGCCTGCATGGACGCCCGGCTCGACCTGTTCGCCGCGCTCGGCCTCGACCTCGGCGACTGCCACACCATCCGCAACGCCGGCGGGGTGGTGACCGACGACGTGCTGCGCTCGCTGACCATCAGCCAGCGCGCGCTCGGCACCCGCAGCGTGGTGCTCATCCACCACACCGGCTGCGGCCTGGAGAGCCTGACCGAGGACTTCCGGCACGAGCTGGAGATGGAGGTCGGCCAGCGGCCGGCCTGGGCGGTGGAGTCCTTCCGCGACGTCGACCAGGACGTCCGGCAGTCGATGCAGCGGGTCCGGACCTCGCCGTTCCTCGTCGAGACCGGCGACGTCCGCGGTTTCGTCTTCGACGTGCGGACCGGTCTCCTGCGCGAGATCGACGGCGCTTCCTGAGGGTCCGGTGGGTCGGCAGCCCGCCGCCGCGGCGGCGGGCCACCCCTGCGCGACGATGAAAAGCCGCAAATCCTCCTATGACGCGGCCACTTGCCCGCAGGCGAGTGACACGAAGCGGTAACGGCATCAAGAATGCTGGAGTGGCACCGGCGTCCGGAACGAATCGGCGGCGGTGTCCGTACTTCACATGGGGTACCCCCTGCTCCTCCGGAGCGCGGGTAAGGGCCGGGCCGCTCGTTGTCGGGCCCCGGTCCCTGGGAACGGGGCCTAGGAGGGCCGGGTGACGACCTATGACGATCGAGCGAGCCTCACGGATCTGACCACCACGGTGGAGCGTGTCCGCAGGTCGGTGGAAGGAGTGATCGAGGGCAAGCCCGAGGTCGTCCGGATGTCGTTGACGGTGCTGCTCGCCGAGGGACACCTGCTGATCGAGGACGTCCCCGGCGTCGGCAAGACCATGCTCGCCAAGGCGCTCGCGCGGTCCATCGACTGCTCGGTGCGCCGCATCCAGTTCACCCCCGACCTGCTGCCGTCGGACATCACCGGGGTGAGCGTCTACGACCAGCAGCGCGGGGAGTTCGAGTTCAAACCGGGCGCGGTCTTCGCCCAGATCGTCATCGGCGACGAGATCAACCGCGCCTCCCCCAAGACCCAGTCGGCACTCCTGGAGTCCATGGAGGAGCACCAGGTCTCCATGGACGGCCACACCTACGAGCTGCCCAGCCCGTTCATGGTGGTGGCCACCCAGAACCCGGTCGAGATGGAGGGCACCTACCCGCTGCCCGAGGCCCAGCGCGACCGCTTCATGGCCCGCGTCTCCATCGGCTACCCCTCCCCCGAGGCCGAGCTCCAGATGCTCGACGTCCACGGCGGCGTCTCGCCGCTCGACGACCTCCAGCCGGTGGCGCACGCGCACGAGATCCTGAAGCTGATCGACGCGGTCCGCGCGGTGCACGTCGCCGAGGCCGTCCGCCGCTACGCCGTGGACCTCGTCGCCGCGACCCGCCGGCACCCCGACCTCAGACTCGGCGCGTCGCCCCGCGCGACGCTGCACCTGCTGCGCGCGGCCAAGGCGTCGGCCGCCCTCGCCGGCCGCGAGTACGCGCTGCCGGACGACGTCCAGCAGCTGGCCGTCGCGGTCCTCGCCCACCGGCTCCTGCCGACCGCGCAGGCCCAGCTCAACCGGCGCACGGCGGAGCAGGTCGTCCTCGACATCCTGCAGCGCACCCCCGTGCCGCAGGCGGGCTCGCCCGCCGGCCGGACCGCCCCGCCGGCCTACCGGCAGCCGCCGGCCGGCCGGGGGTACTGATGACGGCCGGGGAGCCGTACGTCCCGCCCCCGGCGGCCGGCGGCCCCCCGCCGTACGCCCCGGCCGCGGCCCCCGACCCGCGCACCGGGACGCCGGGGCACGCGCCGCCGGGCGAGGAGGACCAGGGCGGTCTGTGGTCGGCCCTCGGCGGCCTCACCACGCGCGGGCGGTCGTTCCTCGCCGCCGGCATCGCGGCGGCGATCTGCGCCTACGTGCTCGGGCAGGGCGACCTGCTGCGGGTCGGGCTGCTGCTCGCCGTCCTGCCGCTGCTGTGCACCGTCGTGCTCTTCCGCACCCGTTACCGGGTGGCCGGCAGCCGCCGGCTCACCCCGGACCGGGTGCCCGCGGCCACCGAGGCCCGCGTCCACCTGCGGGTGGACAACGTCTCCCGGCTCCCCACCGGCCTGCTCATGCTCCAGGACCGCGTGCCGTACGTGCTCGGCCCGCGGCCGCGGTTCGTGCTCGACCGGGTGGAGCCGGGCGGCAAGCGCGAGGTGTCCTACCGGGTCCGCTCAGACCTGCGCGGCCGCTACCCGCTCGGACCGCTGCAGCTGCGGCTGACCGACCCGTTCGGCATGTGCGAACTCACCCGCGGCTTCAGCGCGTTCGACACCCTGACCGTCATCCCGCGCACCGAGGCGCTGAGGCCGATCCGGATGACCGGCGAGGCCAAGGGGTACGGCGAGGGCCGCAACCGCTCGCTCGCGCTGGCCGGCGAGGACGACGTCATCCCCCGCGGCTACCGCTACGGCGACGACCTGCGGCGGGTCCACTGGCGCTCCACCGCCCGGCACGGCGAGCTGATGGTGCGCCGCGAGGAGCAGCCGCAGCGCGCCCGCGCCACGGTCCTCCTCGACACCCGGCGCCGCGGCTACGTGGGCGCCGGCCCCGACTCGGCGTTCGAGTGGGCGGTCTCCGGCGCCGCCTCCGCGCTGGTGCACCTCCTCGAACGCGGCTTCTCCGTCCGCCTGCTGACCGACACCGGCAGCTCCGTGCCGGGCGAGGGCGGTGACGGCTTCGCCGGCGCCACCAGCGAGTCGGCCGACGCGGCCGGCCTGATGATGGACACCCTCGCGGTCGTGGACCACTCCGAGGACCCCGACAGCGGCCTCGCGCGCGCCTACGACGTGCTGCGCGGCGGCGGCGAGGGCATGCTCATCGCTTTCCTCGGCGACCTCGACGAGGCGGAGGCCGCGGTGGCGGCCCGGATGCGGCAGCGCAGCGGCGCCGCGCTGGCGTTCGTCCTGGACTCCGAGGCGTGGGCGCAGGGCTCGGGCGAGGCGCCGGCCGGCCGGTTCGAGGACCGGCTGCGGCAGTTGCGGGACAGCGGCTGGACGGCGGTCGCGGTGCCGCCGGGCGCCTCGCTGACCGAGCTGTGGGACGGCCTCGACGCCCAGCGGCTCGGCACGGGCAGCGCGGCCACGGGAACGACGACGGGTGGGAGCTGGTCATGAGCGGTCGCGCACGGCTGACGGCGGGGGCCTACGCGGCCACCCTCCTGGCGGCCCTCTCGCTGCTGCCCCTGGTGGATCCGGCGATCTGGCTCTTCCAGGCGGCGTTCCTGCTGGCCGTCCAGACCGGGGCGGGCGTCCTGGCCCGCCGGGTGCCGCTGGCGCGCCCGCTGACGGTGCTCGTCCAGGCGCTGGTCACCCTCCTGCTGGTCACCCTGGTCTTCGCGCACGACCGGGCGGTCGCCCTGGTGCTGCCGGGACCGGACGCGTTCGCCCGCCTCGGCGACCTCCTGCGCTCCGGGTTCGAGGACGTCGGCCAGTACTCGATCCCCGCCCCCGACACCGACGGCATCACGCTGATGCTGGTCGGCGGGGTGCTCGTCGTCGGCCTGCTGGTGGACGCGCTCGCGGTGACCTACCGCAGCGCCGCCCCGGCCGGGCTGCCGCTGCTCGCGCTGTACTCGGTCGCCGCGGGGCTCTCGCGCGGCGCCGGCTGGGTGTGGTTCGTGCTCGCGGCCGCCGGCTACCTGCTGCTGCTCCTGGCCGAGGGCCGCGACCGGCTCTCGCAGTGGGGGCGGGTCTTCGGCGGCGCGGCCGCCGGGCGGCGGTTCGGCGGCCAGGAGGCCGAGGGCGGGGCGGTGCTCGCGCCGGTCCGCACCGGGCGGCGGATCGGGGCGGTCGCGCTCGGCATCGCGCTCGTGGTGCCCGCCTCGCTGCCCGCCATGGAGGGCGGGCTGCTCGCGGGCAGCGGCAACGGCACCGGGGCGCTGGGCAACGGCGGCACGATCTCGGCGGTCAACCCGCTGGTCGCCCTGCAGGACAACCTGAACCAGCCGGTGGACCGCGAGGTGCTGCGCTACCGGACCGACTCGCAGGCGATCGCGGACCACTACCTGCGGATCGTGTCGCTCGACCAGTTCGACGGCACCGAGTGGAAGCCGTCCGAGCGGCCCGTCGAGGACGTCCCCGGGTCGCTCCCGCCGGTGTTCGGCCTGGACCGCGAGGTGAAGCGCACCGAGATCAGGACCTCCCTGACGGCGGACGACAAGTACGCCCAGGACTGGCTGCCGATGCCCTACCCGCCGACGCGGGTCGAGGGGCTCGACGGCCGCTGGCGCTACGAACCGGTCGGACGGACGCTGGTCGGCGACCGCGGCCAGAAGACCAGCGGGCAGTCCTACACCGTGCGGAGCCTGATCGTGGAGCCCACCCGCGCCCGCCTCGCGGCCGCGGGCCCGCCGCCGGCGGCGATCAGGCGCGAGTACACCAGGGTGCCCGGCAGCCTGCCCCCCGTCGTGGCCGAGACCGCCCGCCGGGTGACCGCGGGGGCGGACAACGACTACGAGCGGGCCGTCGCGCTCCAGGACTGGTTCACCACCGACGGCGGGTTCCTGTACGACACCCAGGTGCGGGCCGGCAGCGGGGCCCGGGCGATCGCCAACTTCCTGAAGCAGAAGCAGGGCTTCTGCGTGCACTTCTCGTTCAGCATGGCCGCCATGGCCCGGACGCTCGGCATCCCGTCCAGGGTCGCCGTCGGCTTCACGCCGGGCGCCCTGCAGGCGGACGGCAGCATGTCGGTGGGGCTGCGGGACGCGCACGCCTGGCCCGAGCTGTACTTCGAGGGGGTGGGCTGGACCCGCTTCGAGCCGACGCCCAGCCGGGGTTCGGAGCCGGACTACACCCGCGAGGAGGCCCCGGCGGCGGGCTCCAGCGAGGCACCCGCGCCGCGCCCCTCCAGCTCCGCGGCCGCCCCGTCGGCCGAGGAGAGCGTCTCCTCCAGCTGCCCGCCGAGCCAGCTCGGCCCGGGGGTGTGCGGTCCGACGCAGTCGGCGACGGCCGCGCAGAGCGGTGACGGCGGCCCGCCGTGGGGCACGGTCCTCGGCGTCGGGCTGCTCGCCGTGCTCGTGGTGCTGCTGCCGCTGTCCCCGATGCTGTGGCGGATCCGGGTACGGGCGGCCCGGCTCGGCTCCTCCGGCGGGCGGACCCCGGCCGACGCGGCGGCCAGGACCCTGGCGGCCTGGCAGGAGGTCAACGACGCCGCCTGGGACCACGGCATCCTGCCCGACGAGGCGCAGACGCCCCGTACGGCGGCGGCGCGGATCGCCCGTATCGGGCAGCTCGACGCGCCCGCGGCCCAGGCGGCGCACCGCGTCGCGCTGGCCGTGGAGCACGTCCTCTACGCGCCGGAGCCCCGGCAGGCGGCCGGGCTCGCGGACGACGTCGGCCTGATCGCGGCCGGTCTGCGGGCCGGCAGCAGCCGGTCCCTGCGGCTGCGCGCGCTGCTCGCCCCGCGTTCGGCCGCCCGGGTGGCGTGGGCGCTGTCCGGCCGGTGGGCGCGGCTGACGGGCGGGGTCGCGGAGCGGCTGCGGGGGTGGACGCGGTTCGTCCGTCCGGGTCAGCCGGGGCGGCAGGGCGGCTGAGGCGGAGGCCCCCCGGGGGCGGGACCGGAGCGGACCCGCCCCCGCCGGGAACGACGACGAAGGGGTGCGGGGCCCGTCCGGGCCC
>NZ_JBHWZH010000097.1:0-23536 GCF_042728285.1 Streptomyces sp. NPDC060194
CGGCACGGATGCGTGCGCGGGCGGCCCGGCGGGTCACGGCCGGCACGTCACGGGCTGAAGGAGAGGAAGACGAAGGCGGCGAACAGCGACATGTGGACGCCGCCCTGCAGGAGGGTGGCCCGGCCGGGGACGACGGTGAGGCCGCTGACGACCGCGGTGAGCGCGAGCAGCACCAGGTGGATGGGGTCGAGGCCGAGGACCAGGTCGCCGGGGAGCCAGATCGATGCGAGCGCGATGGCCGGGACGGTCAGGCCGATGCTGGCGATCGCGGACCCGTAGGCGAGGTTGAGGCTGGTCTGCATGCGGTCGCGGCGCGCGGCGCGGGCCGCGGCGAGGGTCTCCGGCAGCAGCACCATGAGGGCGATGACGACACCCACGACGGCGTAGGGCAGGCCGGCGCTCTCGACGCCGTTCTCGATGGTCGGCGAGACGAGCTTGGCGTTGCCGACGACGGTGACCAGGGCGACGAGCAGCAGGACGAGGCTGAAGAGGGTCGCGCGGTTGCTCGGCGGCGGCGCGTGCTCCTCGGGGTCGGAGGGCTCGTCCTCGCGGGCGACGGGCAGGAAGTAGTCGCGGTGCCGGACGGTCTGGACGGCGACGAAGAGCCCGTACAGGCAGAGCGAGGCGACGGCGGCGAAGGCGAGCTGGCCGCCGGTGAACTCCTGGCCCTGGGCGCTGGTGGTGAACGTCGGCAGGACGAGCGTCATCGAGGCGAGGGTGACGACGGTGGCGAGCGCGCCGCCGGAGCCCTCGGCGTTGAAGACGACGGTCCGGTTGTGGAACGCGCCGATGAGCAGGCAGAGGCCGACGATGCCGTTGCAGGTGATCATCACCGCCGCGAAGACGGTGTCCCGGGCGTAGGTGGAGGTCTTGTCGCCGCCGCCGGACATCAGCATGACGATCAGGCCGACCTCGATGACGGTGACGGCGACGGCGAGGACGAGGGAGCCGAGGGGTTCGCCGACCCGGTGGGCGATGATCTCGGCATGGTGCACGGCCGCGAGGACCGCGGCGATGAGCAGGGCGGCGATGACGCCGACCGCGAGCCCGGGGAGGTCTCGCCCCCATCCCAGGACGAGCGCGACCACGGCGAGCGCGGGCGCCCAGGTGGTCCACTGTCGAACAGGCGATGTCAGGGTGGCCGCGCTCATAATGATCAGTGTGCCGGATGACCTGCGCGGACGCCCGGACCGGGGCGCATTCGTGAGATCAGTCACAGAACGTGACGAGGGGAACTCGTCGAGGAGGGGTGGGGCGTGGGGCGGATGCTCGGGGTGGGGTCTGCGGCGGAGGCCGGGCTGCTCGGGGAGCCGCTGGCGCGGCTGGTGACGGAGGTCGAGCGGTTCACGGGCCCCTCCCCCGTGCATCCCTGGTGTCCGGGCGGGGTGGTGCTCGCGGGGCGCGGCAGCACGGTCGCGCTGCACCACGCCTTCGGGTACGCGGTGCGGTACGCGGGCTACGACGAGCGGGCCGGTGCGGCCGTGGAGCTGCCGCGGGAGCGGTGGGTGCGGACGACGCGGGAGACGGTGTACGACCTGGCGTCCGTCTCGAAGGTGTTCACGGCCCTCCTCGTGGTGCAGCAGGTGGAGCGCGGGGTGCTGGAGCTCGACGCGGAGGTCGCGACGTACCTGCCGGAGTTCGGGGCGGCGGGCAAGGAGCGGATCCGGGTGGGGCAGCTGCTGACCCACACCTCGGGGCTGCGGCCGGAGCTGGCCTTCTACGACCGCGCGACCCCGCAGGAGCGGGAGCGGCTGTTGTGGCGGGAGGCGCCGGTCGCCGCGCCGGGAGCCGCGTACGTGTACTCGGACCTGAACCTGATCGCGCTGCAGTGGCTGCTGGAGCGGGTGACGGGGCGCGGTCTGGAAGCACTGCTCCATGACGGGATCACCGCTCCGCTCGGCATGCGCCGCACGCGGTTCGCCCCGCCGGCCGACCGGCTGCCGGGGATCGCGGCGACCGAGGACGCGCGGGGGCCGTGGGCGAAGCTGGACCGGGGGCCGGTGCGGGGCGAGGTGCACGACGAGAACGCGTACGCGTTCGGGGGCGTGTCGGGGCACGCGGGGGTGTTCTCCGACGCCTGGGACCTCGCGGTCCTCGCCCGCGCCCTGCTGGACGGCGGGAGCCACGGCTCGGCCCGCATCCTGTCGGAGGCGTCGGCGGAGCTCCTGTTCACCGACTTCAACGCGCACCTGCCCGGGCACGGCCACAGCCTCGCCCTCGACCTGGACCAGCCCTCGTACATGGGTGAGCTGTCGGGCCCGCGGTGCGCGGGGCACACCGGCTTCACCGGCACGAGTCTGGTCCTCGACCGGGACACCGACACGTTCCTGGTGCTGCTGACCAACTCGGTGCACCCGGTGCGGACCTGGCGTGCGGGGCACGGGCCGCGGCCGGTCGCGGCGAGCTGGCTGGCGCGGGCGGTCCCGGAGCGCGTCGGGCGCGGCTGACGGGGGGGGCGGCTGACGGGGCGGGGCTGGTGCGGCGAGGCGGCCCCGGAGGCGGGCGGTCAGCGGCCCAGCGCCGCCATCGCCGCGTTGTGGCCCGGCACACCGCTGACCCCGCCGCCGCGCATCGCGCCCGCCCCGCACAGGAACACGTTCGGGTGGGCGGTCTCGACGCCCCAGCGGCCGGAGTCCTCGGTGGCGTACGGGAAGGCGAGGCCGCCGTGGAAGATGTGGCCGCCGGGCATCCGCAGGTCGCGGGCGATGTCCTGCGGGGTCTTCGCCTCGATGCACGGGCGGCCGTCGACGTCGCGGGCGAGGCAGTCGGCGAGCGGTTCGGCGAGGTGGTCGTCGAGCTCCGCGAGGGCCGCGGCGAGCAGGGCGTCGCGGGCGGTGTCGTGGTCGGCGTCGAAGAGCCGGGCCGGGGCGTGCAGGCCGAACAGGGTGAGGGTGTGGTGGCCGCTCGCGGCGAGGTCCGGGCCGAGGACGGAGGGATCGCTGAGGGAGTGGCAGTAGATCTCCGAGGGCGGGGCGGCGGGGAGCTTCCCGGCCGCGGCCTGCGCGTGGGCGGCGGCGAGTTGCCCGTAGCCCTCGGCGATGTGGAAGGTGCCGGCGAAGGCGTCCCTGGGGTCGACGTGGGGGTCGCGGAGGCGGGGCAGCCGGGTGAGCAGCATGTTGACCTTGAGCTGGGCGCCCTCGGCGGGCGGGGGCGGCTCGGCGCCGAGGAGGTCGGCGAGGACGTGGGGGGAGGCGCCGACGAGCACCTGGTCCGCGGTGACGGTCCCCTCGCCGTCGGGGGTGCGGAAGCGGACCTCGGCGGTGCGGCCGTCGGTCTCGACGGCGAGGGCCTCGTGGCCGGTGGCGAGCTCCGCGCCGGCGGTGCGGGCGGCGGTGGCGAGGGCGTCGGTGAGGGCGCCCATGCCGCCGACGGGGACGTCCCAGTCGCCGGTGCCGCCGCCGATCACGTGGTAGAGGAAGCAGCGGTTCTGGGCGAGGCCGGGGTCGTGGGCGTCGGCGAAGGTGCCGATGAGGGCGTCGGTGAGGACGACGCCGCGGACGAGGTCGTCGTCGAAGTGGGCCTCGATCGCGCGGCCGATCGGCTCCTCGAACAGCGTCCGCCAGGCGTCGTCGTCACCGATGCGTGCGCGGAGGGCGGCGCGGGTGGGGAGGGGTTCGGTGAGGGTGGGGAAGACGCGGCCCGCGACGTGCCGGGTGGTGGCGTAGAAGCGCTGCCAGGCGTCGAACTCGCGGTCGGAGCCGGTGAGTCGGGCGAAGGACTCGCGGGTGCGGTCGCCGGCGACGAGGAGTCCGGTGGGGCGGCCGGAGCGGGTGGTGGGGGTGTAGGAGGACACCTCGCGGCGGCGCAGGGTCAGGTCGATGCCGAGGTCGCGGAGGATGTGCCGGGGCAGCAGGCTGACGAGGTAGGAGTAGCGGGAGAGGCGGGCGTCGACGCCGGCGAAGGGGCGGGTGGAGACGGCCGCACCGCCGGTGGTGTCGAGGCGTTCGAGGAGCAGGACGGAGCGGCCGGCGCGGGCCAGGTAGGCGGCGGCGACCAGGCCGTTGTGGCCGCCGCCGATCACCACGGCGTCGTAGGCGGCTCGGGTGGGGGCGGGGGTGGCTCCGGGTGCGGGCATGGGGTCTTGGTAGCACGCGGGGTGCGGTGGGGACAGTGGGGCGGGCGTCGGACGCGCGGGCGGCGTGGGGGTCGGCGCGTCCTCGCGGCGGGGGGCGGGTGGGCGGCCGTGGGGTCAGCGGGCGGCCGCGCGGCGTTGGCGGAGGGCGGCGACGCGGCGGTGGAGGGCGGTGGCCTCGGCGGTGCGGCCGAGCTGTTCCAGGCAGTGCGCCTCGTCGTTGCGGCTGGTGAGGGTGTCGGGGTGGTCCGCGCCGAGGACGCGTTCGCGGGCGTCGGCGACGCGCCGGTAGGCCTCCAGGGCGTCCGCCCAGCGGCCGAGCCAGCCGAGCGCGACGGCGACCTCGCGCCGGCTGACGAGGGTGTCGAGGTGGTCGGCGCCGAGGACCCGTTCGCGGACGGCGAGGACGTCGCGGGCCTCGGCGAGGGCCTCGTCCCAGCGGCCGAGGCGGCCGAGGTTGACGCCGAGCCCGTGCCGGGCGCGGAGCGTCTCGGGGTCGTCGGGGCCGTGGGCGCGGGTGCGGGCGTCGATCAGCTCCCCGTAGACCTGGAGGGCTTCGGCGCTGCGGCCGAGTCGGCCGAGGCTGATGCCGACCTCGTAGCGGGCGGCGAGCGTCTCGGGGTGGTCGGGGCCGAACGTGCGGGCGCGGGCGGCGGCGACGTCGAGGTAGGTCTGGAGCGCCTCGTCCCAGCGGCCCAACTGCCCGAGCGCGTAGGCGACCTCGTAGCGGGTGACGAGGGTGTCGGGGTGGTCGGGGCCGAGGACGCGGGCGCGGGCGACGGCGACGTCGCGGGACATGCGGTAGGAGTCCTCCAGGCGGCCGAGCCGGCTGAGGTTGAACGCCAGGTTGTGCCGGCAGCGCAGGGTGTCGACGTGGTCGGGGCCCATGGTGCGTTCGCGGGCGGCGAGCACGGAGGCGTAGGCCTGGTGCGCCTCGAAGTGCCGGCCGAGCTGCCCGAAGACGTACGCCATCTCCTGCCGGGCGGCGAGCGTGTCGGGGTGGTCGGCGCCCAGGGCGCGTTCGCGGCCCTCGGCGACCCGGCCGTACTCGCGCAGGGCGTCGGAGGCGCGGCCGGTGCGGCTGAGGGTGAAGCCGATCTCGTACCGGCTGGCGAGGGTGTCGGGGTGCTCGGGGCCGAGGAGGTGCTCGCGTTCGGCGGCGACCGCGCGGTGGGTCTCGCCGGCCTCCTCCCAGCGGCCGGCGCGACCGAGGCCGAGGCCGGCGTTGTGGCGGTCGACGAGAGCGGCGAGCACGTCGGGGGCCGGGGTGGGGCGGCGGGGCGGCTCGGCGGGCCGGCCGGGGCCGAGGGCGGGCAGGACGGCGACGCCGGGGCGGGGGGTCCAGGCGCCGGTGAGGCCGGTCAGGCCGTCGCCGGAGGCCGGGCCCTGGGCCGGGTCGGGGGCGGCGGCGCGCAGGGCGGCCGCCCCCGGGGCCTTCTGACCGGTGGTCATCCCGCGGGTCCAGGACGGGAGCCGGGGCGCGTCGGGCGCCGGTCCGGTGTCGGGGGACGGACGCGAGGGGGTGGGTCGGGGGGCGGGGGGCAGGGCGAGCCGGCGCGGGGCGGCGGCGACCGCGGGGCGGTGGCCGTGGCCGCGTCCCTCGGCGATGCGGCGGCCGAGCTCGCGGGCGTCGGCCGGCCGGCCGCGGGGCGCCTTGGCGAGCAGGTCGAGGATGATCCGCTCGACGTACTCGGGGAGTTCGGCGCGGTGGGTGCGCGGCGGCTCGGGCGGGGTGTCGCGGTGTCCGACGAGGACGGCCCAGGCGTCGCCGAGGTCGAACGGCGGGACGCCGGTGGAGATCTCGTACAGGACGCAGCCCAGGGAGTACAGGTCACTGCGATGGTCGACGTCGTGGCCGCTGATCTGCTCGGGCGACATGTAGTGCGGGGTGCCCATGGCGATGCCGGTGCCGGTGAGGCGGGAGGTGAGGCCGATGTCGCGGCCGAGGCGGGCGATGCCGAAGTCGCAGATCTTCACCGTGCCGTCGGTGAGCCGCATGATGTTGGCGGGCTTCAGGTCCCGGTGGACGATGCCCTGTTCGTGGGTGTAGGCGAGGGCGGCGGCGACCTGTTCGGCGATCTCGACGATGTCGTCGACGGGGAGCGGGTGCGCCTTGTTGTCCTCCAGGAGCTGGCTGAGGTTGCGGCCCTCCAGGAGTTCCATGACGAGGAAGAGGACCCCGTCGTCCTCGCCGAAGTCGTGGACGACGGTGATGCCGCGGTGCTGGAGGGCGGCGGCGACCCGTGCCTCGCGGCGGAAGCGTTCGCGCAGCACCCGGGCGAAGGAGTGGTCGCGCTGGGGGCCGAGCGGTTTGAGGCACTTGACGGCGACCTGGCGGCCCAGCGACTCGTCGCGGGCGCGCCAGACCTCGCCCATCCCCCCGCGGCCGATCTGCTCGATCAGCCGGTACCGGCCCTGGGCCAGCGTGGTCTCCCCCATCGCCTGCTGTCGCCCCCGTCGGTGCTCGCTCCGCCCTCCCCGCCCGGCCACCAGTATGGCTGGCGTCGCGGGCGGTGTGCACCGGGCACGGGATACCGGGGCGGGGTGTCAGCCCGCGAGGAGGGCGCCCTCGAGGACCAGCAGCCGCTCCTTGCTGGGGATTCCGCCCGCGTACCCGGTCAGCGCGCCGTTCGCGCCGATCACCCGGTGGCAGGGGCGGACGACGAGCAGCGGGTTGGCGCCGATCGCGGTGCCGACGGCGCGGACGGCGGCGCGGGGTGCGCCGATCCGGGCGGCGAGGGCGCCGTAGCTGACGGTGGATCCGTAGGGGATGTCCTCCAAGGCCTGCCAGACGCGGTGCTGGAAGGCGGAGCCGCGGCCGGGGGTGAACGCGAGGTCGAAGGAGGTGCGCCGGCCGTCGAAGTACTCGCGCAGTTGCGCGGCGGCGGTGTCGAACGCGGCCGGGTCGTGGGTCCAGTGGTCCTGGACGACGGCCGGGCGGGCCTGCGCGGGCAGCGAGAGGGAGGTGAGCGCGGTGCCGCCGGGGGCGGTCGGTACGGGCTCGCCGACGAGGAGCAGCGGGCCGAGGGGGCTGTCGAGGGTGGTGTGGACGGTCACGGGTGGTCGCCTCCGGTGGGGCTGGGTGCGGTGCGGAAGTGGTTCCAGAGGTGGTGCTGGGCGTAGGAGCGCCAGGGCCGCCAGTCGGCGGGGGTCGTGGGGTCGGCGCCGAGCTGGCGCGGGAGGTGGGGGTCGGGCAGGACGTCGGGGTCGCCGAGGGCGCGCATGCGGATCAGTGCGGCGGTACGGGCGTCCATGTGGCGCAGGGTGAGAAGGTCCTTCTCGGTCCGGTCGCGGTCGGTGCCGGGGTCGAGGCGGACGCGGCCCTCGGCGAGGGCGGCGGCCAGTTCGCGGACGGCGTCGCCGGGGTCGGCCGGGTCGGGGGCGGTGGTCGGGGCCGTGGCGGCGAGGGCCTCGGGGGTGGGGAAGAGGTGGGTGAGGGCGCCGTCGGGGGCGGGGAGGGGGTCGCCGTGGGCGGTGACGAGGACGGCCGCGCGGGCGCGGGCCTCGTCGGGGGTGGTGCCGCGGGCGAGCAGGGCGCGGACGGCGAGTTCGTCGGGGTCGGCGGCGCCCGGCGAGCGGAGGCCGGGGGTGGCGGCGACGAGCGGGGCGAGCAGGGGGTCGGCGCCGAGGTGTTCGGCGACCGAGCAGGGGTCGGCGTCGAGGTCGAGGAGGCGGCGCACGCGCCGGGTGGCGGTGGTGAGGTCGCGCAGGTCGGTGAGGTGGAGCCGGCAGTCGAGCCAGCCGGAGCCGCCGCCGCGGCCGCGGCGGGCGCGTTCGTCGGCCTCCGCGACGGCGGTGCCGTGCGGGAGGCGCAGGGTGCGCCGGTAGGTGCGGGCGCCGGGCCGGCCGGTCAGCTCCTCGACGCCGGGGACGGCCCGCCGGTCGAGGTGGTCGAAGACCTGCCCGGCGGCGTAGGGGCCGCGGAAGGCGAGGCGCAGCGGGATGCCGCCGGAGGCCGGTGGCGGGGGGCCCGCTCCGTCCCGGAGCTGGGTGGGGGTGGCGGCGTAGACGGCGCGGACGGTGTCGTTGAACTGGCGGACGCTGGCGAAGCCGGCGGCGAAGGCGATGTCCGTGGCGCGCAGGCCGGTGGTGCGCAGCAGGATCCGGGCGGTCTGGGCGCGTTGGGCGCGGGCGAGCGCGACGGGCCCGGCGCCGAGTTCGGCGGTGAGCTGCCGCTGGACCTGGCGGGTGCTGTAGCCGAGCCGTGCGGCGAGTCCGGGGACGCCCTCGCGGTCGACGACGCCGTCGCCGATCATGCGGACGGCTCGGGCGACGGCGTCGGCGCGGACGTCCCAGGCGGCCGAGCCGGGGACGGCGTCGGGGCGGCAGCGGCGGCAGGCGCGGAAGCCGTGGGCCTGGGCGGCGGCGGAGGTGGGGAAGAAGCGGGTGTTGGTCCGGAGCGGGGTGGTCGCCGGGCAGCTGGGGCGGCAGTAGATGCCGGTGGTGGTCACGGCGAAGAGGAACTCCCCGTCGAAGCGGGCGTCGCGGCTGGTCACCGCCTCGTACTTGCTGTCCTCGTTCATCACACCCTCCACTGTGCGGCACCGGGCGGGGTGCGGCTGGCGGGAATCGGACACGACGTTCACGGTGGGGGGCGACGCGGGCGCGGGTGTGATCAGCGCACCCGTAGACTCCGCCGGGTGAGCGAGCAGCAGAAGAGGCGGACCAGGGCGACGGAGCCGCGGGCGGCGCGGCCCTCTGCGACGCGGCGGCGCGAGGAGATCCTGCGGATCGCGATGGACGCCTTCGCCACCCGCGGCTACCAGAACGCGTCGCTCGCGGAGATCTCCGAGCGGGCCGGGCTGACCCAGGCCGGCGTGCTGCACCACTTCCGGTCCAAGGCGGGGCTGCTGACCGGGGTGCTGGACCTGCGGGACCAGTCCGACATCGCCCAGCTGGGCCCCGAGCGGCCGCACGGGCTTGCCTTCCTCGAGCACCTCGTGGACACCGTCCGCAAGAACACCGAGCGGGAGGGGATCGTCCGCCTCTACGCCGTGCTGTCGGCGGAGAGCGTGACCGAGGGGCACCCGGCGCAGGAGTACTTCCGCGACCGGTACGCGGGGCTGCGCGCAATGGTGGCCGAGGCGCTGCGGGAGGCCAGGGAGCTCGGCGAGGTACGGGCGGACCTGGACGTGGAGCAGGTGGCATCGGCGGTGGTCGCGGTGATGGACGGGTTGCAGATCCAGTGGCTGCTGGCCCCCGCGGGGGTGGACATGACGGCGACGACGCAGCTGGTCATCGACGCGCTGCTGGGCCGCGGGAGCGCCGACCCGGCCTGAGTTGCGGGGCCCGTTGGCGGGGCGAAGACTTGGTGGGGAGAAGCCGTCCACCGTCGAGCCGCTGAGCTCCGGTGAGGCCGGTCGGCGCGGTCGGCCGCACACGGCACGTATCCCTCTTCGAATCGCACCTGGACCCGCCATGACCCATCAGGCTCGGCGAAGGATCTCTTTGACGGTCGGAGCGTCGTGCCTGGCCGCGGCGCTCGCCGTGCCGGTCGGCGTGAGCACGGCCGTCGCGGCCCCGCCCGCGGTCGGCACGCAGGTTCCCGCGGCGGAGCCGGACCCGCCGGTCCCGCCGGAACCGGACCCCGACCAGCAGGAGCAGGAACAGCAGCCCGAGGAGCAGCAGCAGGAACCCGAGCAGGAGCAGCAGCCCGAGGAACAGCAGCAAGAGCCCCAGGAGGAGCAGCCCGAGGAGGAGCAGCAGCAGGAGCCGCAGGAGGAGCAGCAGGAACAGCAGGAGCCGCAGGAGGAGCAGCAGGAGCCCGAGGGCGAGCGGCAGGGGGTCACCGAGGACGAGCAGCAGGAGGTCAAGGAGCAGGCGGAGAAGGCGCCGGAAGTCGTGAAGGCCGACCTGAACCAGGTCCTGACCGACACCTTGAAGATCATCAACAACCCGAACACGTCGCCGTCGGAGAAGTCGCAGTACGAACAGATCGTGAAGGACATCAGCACCACGCTGAACCTGATCGACGACCCGAAGACGTCCGCGGCGGACAAGGCGCTGTACACGAAGTCGCTGAACGGGGTCACCCAGGCGCTGAAGATGGCGCAGGACCCCGCGAGGTCCGCGGTCGAGAAGGCTGCGTACCGGGACATCGCCGACGACATCGCGTACTTCACCTACAAGCTGCAGAGCGCGGACACGTCGGCGGAGGACAAGGCCTACTACAAGGCCAACGTCGAACTGCTCAGCGACGCCCTGATCGCCATCGGCAAGGGCGAGGCGGAGGACACCGAGGACACGAAGAAGGTCGAGACGGGTGTCGGGAAGACCACGGACGCGGTGAAGGCGGCGACGGACCCGAAGACCGCGCCGAAGGACGAGCAGGACCGCAAGGCGGTGCAGGACGTGCTGCAGGCGCACAGCAAGGCGCTGGCGACCGCCGTCGACCCGGACGCCTCGGACCGGGAGCGGCAGGACGCGCAGGCCACGGTGAACGCGCTGGACGGGGCGTCGGACGACTCCGCCTACCAGGACTTCCTGGCGGAGGTGAAGCGCCTCGGCGCTCCCGAGTCGTGCGTGGAGAAGATCGAGAGCCGCACGAACGACACCGGGTGGCCGGAGGGGACCCTCTGGGGCCTGTCCGACCCGTCCTGCGACGACACGGTCGCGGCCGGCGTCAGCGAGGGAGGCACGTGGGGGCCGCTGTTCCAGTGCGTGGCCGACAAGCCGTTCTCGCAGTGCGTGGGCGTCGCGCGGAAGGAGTGAGGCCCGGCGGGGTGCGTCGCGGACGGCGGCGGCGGTCGTGAGGACCGCCGCCGTTCCGCGCGCGGGGGCGGGGCGGGAGGCGGCTCAGGTGTCCCGGTCCGCGTTCGCGGTGCGGGTGCCGAGGCCGTCGGCGCCGACCTGGAGTTCGGAGGGGGCCGTGGGGGCCGGGGAGGCTACTTCTTCGCCGGGGGGAAGCGGACGGATACCTCGCCCAGGCCGGTGAGTTCGGCCGTGAAGACGTCGCCGGGGGCCACCGGCACGACCGGGCCGAGGGCGCCGGTGAGCACGACGTCGCCGGCCCGCAGCGGGTCACCGAGCCGGGCGAGGGTGACGGCGAGCCAGCGGGCGGCCAGGAGCGGGCCGCCGAGGCAGTCGGCGCCGCTGCCCTGCGAGACGGTCTCGGTGCCGCGCCGCATCAGCATCCGCACCCCGCTCAGGTCGCCGTCGCCGGGCAGGGGCGGGCGGCCGTCGCCGCCGAGGACGTACAGGCCGGCGGAGGCGTTGTCCGCGACGGTGTCGACGAGGGTGATGTCCCAGTCGGCGACCCGGCTGTCGACGATCTCGAGGGCGGGGTGGAGGCGGGCGACGGCGGCCCTCACGTCGTCCGCGCCGCAGTCGGGGTCGGTGAGGTCCGCGCCGAGCACGAGGGCGACCTCGGCCTCGATGCGGGGCTGCAGCAGGCGGGCGAGGTCGGCCTCGCCGCCGTCGGGGACCTCGGCGTCCGCCAGGAGCGCACCGAAGTCCGGCTCGTCGACGCCCAGTTGGCGCTGCACGGCCGGGGACGTCAGCCCGATCTTGCGGCCCGCGACGCGGCGGCCGCCGGCGGCGGCGCGCTCGAGGTTGCGGCGCTGGACCGCGTAGGCGGTGCCCACGTCCGAGGTGCCGATCAGGGCGCGGACCGGCGGGCAGGGGACGCGTTCGCGGGCGGCCGTCCACAGCGCGTCGGCGGCCGCGCGGAGCCGGGCGTCGTCCCGGGTGCGGTCCCTCGGCGGGCCGCCCGTGACGTCGTCCCCGCTCCTGCCCGCCGTGCGCTCCACCGCGTTCCCCCGCCCTCGCCCCGCCGGGGCGCTCCGCCCCCCTGACGCGGCCCAGCATGTGCGGCCGGCCGGGCCGGCAGGAGGGCGGCGTTCCGCTGAGCGAATCGGGTCGGTGGGCCGGAACGTTCGGAGCTGCGGGTGACGGAACGCGCGGAGGGGGTACGCAGTGGTGCGTACCCCGCCGGCCCTGACGACCGTGCGATGAGCCGCGCGCCGGGGCCCCGCGCCCCTCGCGCCCGAGACCTCAGACGGAGACCGATGTGGTCGACAGCACCCTGGCCCTGATGACGAACGGCTACGCCTGGCTGCCCGACCGCCGTCGGCGCGGCGGCGGCGCACCGGTCCGCACCCGCCTGCTGGGCAGGGACACCGTCGCGATCCACGGACCGGACGCGGTCCGGTTCTTCTACGACGACCGGCACGTCCGCCGCAGCGGCGCGCTGCCCGGTCCGCTCCTGGACACCCTGTTCGGGCGCGGCGCCGTGCACACGCTCGACGGGCGCGCCCACCGGGTGCGCAAAGCCCTGTTCGTCGCGCTGCTGGGGGACCGGGGCGGGCTCGACTCCCTGGCCGGGCACCTGCGCCGGGAGTGGGACCGCGCGGCCCGGGAGTGGATCGGCCGGGAGCGGGTCGTGCTCTTCGACGAGGCCGCCGTCGTCCTCACCCGCGCCGTCTGCGCCTGGGCCGGGCTGCCGCTCGCCGACGAGGACGCGGCGGGGACGGCCCGCGACCTCGTCGCCATGGTCGACGGCTTCGCCTCGGCCGGCCCACGCCATGTCAGGGCCCGCCGCGCCCGCGCCCGGCAGGAGGCCCGACTCGCCCGGCTGGTGCAGGCGAACCAGAGCGGCACGGCGGACGAGCCCGCGCCCGTCGGCTCGGTGCTCGCGACCGTGGCCGCCCACCGGGACGCCGACGGCCGGCTCGTCGACCCGCACACCGCGGCCGTCGAGATCCTGAACGTGATCCGGCCCACCGTGGCCGTCGCCTGGTTCCTGACGTTCGCCGCGCACGCGCTCCACCGGTGGCCGGAGCACCGCAAGGCGGTCGCCGACGGCGATCCCTCTTGGGCGCGCGCCTTCGCGCACGAGGTCCGCCGCTTCTACCCGTTCGCGCCGTTCGTCGGCGGACTCGCCGCGAAGGACCTCCGCTGGGAGGGGCAGGACATCCCGGCGGGCAGCCTGGTCCTGCTCGACCTGTACGGGCAGAACCACGACCCCGCGCTGTGGCCCGAGCCGTACGCCTTCGACCCCGGTCGCTTCCTCGGCCGCGAGCCCGACCGGGACACGCTCGTGCCGCAGGGCGGCGGCGACCCGGACACCCAGCACCGCTGCCCCGGCGAGGACGTCACCCTGACCGTGCTGGAGACCCTCGTCCCGCGCCTGGCCGCGCTGGAGTACGACGTCCCCGACCAGGACCTCCGCATCCCGCTCGACCGTGTTCCGACGGCGCCCCGCAGCGGCTTCGTCCTCTCCTCCGTACAGCAGAAAGGGATCAGTTCATGAACGGCATCCGACCCCTGGCCCTGGTCACCGGGGCCTCCAGCGGCATCGGGCACGCGCTGGCGCGTCAGCTGGCGGAGCGCGGCCACGACCTCGTCGTCAACGCCGAGGACGACATACGGCTGCAGGTGGCGGCGCGGGAGTTCCGGGAGGCGGGCGCCGAGGTGGAGGTGGTCCAGGCGGACCTCTCCGACCCCGACCGGGCGGAGGCGCTGCTCGCCCGCGTCGAGGCCCTCGGCCGGCCGCTGGAGGTCGCCGTCCTCAACGCGGGGGTGGGCAGGGGCGGGGCGTTCGTCGAGACCGAACTGGCCGACGAACTGGAGATCATCGACCTCAACATCAGGTCGACGGTCCTCCTGGCCAAGCGGATCCTGCCCGCGATGGTCGCGCGCGGTGAGGGCCGCGTCCTCGTCACCTCGTCCATCGCCGCGACCATGCCCGGCTCGTTCCAGGCCGTCTACAACGCCTCCAAGTCGTTCCTGCAGTCGTTCGCCGAGGCGCTGCAGAACGAGCTGAAGGACAGCGGCGTCACCCTGACCTCGCTCATGCCGGGGCCGACGGAGACGGACTTCTTCCACCGCGCCGACATGGACGACACGAAGGTCGGCCGGCAGCACAAGGACGATCCCGAGCAGGTCGCCGCGCAGGGCCTCGACGCGCTCTTCGCCGGCAAGCCCAAGCGGGTCGCCGGGTCCGTCCGGACGAAGGCGCAGGGCCTGGCCGACAAGGTCCTCCCCGATCGCGCCAAGGCCCAGGCGCACCGCACGATGGCCGAACCGGGTTCGGGACGCGACCAGCAGGACGACTGACGGCCGGCCCGGGCAGGACGGCGCTCCTGCCCGGGCCGACGGCCCTCCACGGCCCCCGGCGCTCCGCGGCACGGGCGTCGCCCCGACCCACGGGGCCGATGCGGCGCTCCTCCGGCGGGCCTCGCGGGGGCCGCTTCGGGGGCGGTCGCCGCTTCTGCCTACGTGAGGCGGATGGCCATGAGCGCGACGTCGTCCTCGCCGTCGGGCGGGAAGCGGTCGAGCAGGAAGTCGCAGACGTCCCCTGGGTCGTGCGGTGCCTTGGCCATGGCCTGTTCGAGGTCGGCGAGGCTCACGGCGAGGTCGGTGCCCCGGCGCTCCAGGAGGCCGTCGGTGGCCAGCACGATGTCCGTGCCCGGTTCGAGCGTGAGGGTGACGGGCGGGGGCTGCCGCAGGTTCAGTCCGAGGAGCGGGCCGTGTTCGTGGACGAGGGTGACGGCGCCGTCCGGGGTGCGGACCACCGGGGGAAGGTGTCCGGCGTTCGCGAACTGCACCGCGCCGTCCTCGCCGATGAGCAGCACGCACAGGGTGGCCGCGGACAGCGGCTCCGAGCGGCTGAGCAGGAAGTCGAGCCGTTCGAGGACGACCTGCGGGGGGTGCCCCTCGAGGGCGTAGGCGCGCAGGGCGTGCCGCAGTTCGCCCATGACGACGGCGGCGTCGAGGGAGTGCCCGGCCACGTCTCCCACGGCCACCAGCAGTCCGGCGTCGGTGGCGAGGGCTTCGTAGAAGTCTCCGCCGATCTCCGCGGTCGCGCTGGCGGGGAGGTAGCGCACGGCGAGCGCCGCCCGCGGTGTCGTGGGGAGGGTCTGCGGCAGGAACGTGCGCTGGAGGGTGAGGGCCAGGGTGTGTTCCTCGTCGTAGGAGCGCAGGGCCTCCAGGGCGCGGGCGAAGGTCTGGGTGAGCTGGGCGAGGAGGTCGTGGTCGTCGGCCGTCAGCGCCTCGGCGGGCAGCGCGATACTCAGCGGCGGGCGGGCCGCCTTGGGGCGCGCGACGGTGACCAGGAGTTCGGTGAAGGGCGACAGGCACGCCGGACGCTCGGGCCAGAGGGCGGCGTCGAGGTGGTGGACGGTGGCGGAGCCCGCGGGGAACCGGTCGTGAAGGATCTCCTCCAGGACCGGCTCCGGGACGGGGCGGTCGTCCGGGGTGCCGCAGGCGGTGCTGCAGGCGTGCCCGGGCCGGCCTGCCAGGTCGGTCAGCAGGGCGGCAGCGGGTGCGCCGAAGATGCGGGAGGCGCCGAGCGCGGCGGCCTGGGCGAGGTCGCGGGCGTTCCGGGCTTCGTAGAGGGCCGAGGTCGCCCGGTTGAGCTCGTCGAGGCGGTGGGCCAGCTTCTCCGCCCGCCGGCGTGCACGCGCGTAGCGGAGGGTCGCCGAGACCGTCGCCACCAGTTCGGTGGGGGTCAGCGGCTCGGTGAGGTAGGCGTCCGCGCCGCGGTTGAGGCCCTGCGTGCGGTCGCCGGCGCTGACCGCCGACGCGGAGACGTGGATCACCGGCAGGCCCGCGGAACCGGGCGCGGACTTGATCTGCTCGCACACCTCGAAGCCGGACATGTCCGGCAGCCGCACGTCGACGACGGCGATGTCCGGCCGGGGACCGCTGCCGTCGACGAGGGCGAGGGCGTCGGTGCCGGTGGCGGCCTCGACCACCGTGTGGCCGGCGCGCCGCAGTCCGGTGGCCAGGACGTAGCGCTTGGTGGCGTCGTCGTCGACCACCAGGATCAGGGCGGGGCCGGTGTCGAACGCGGCGTCGAAGTCCTTCACGAAGCGTCGTCCTCGTCGGGGCGTGCGGAGGGGTGGGGGACCAGGAGGCGCGCCAGGCGCCCTGCGGTCAGGTCGGTCTTCCCGAGGACGGCACGTGCGTGCGCCAGGCGCGAGCGGTCCAGGGTGGTGTGGTCGGTGGCGGTGAGCAGCAGCACGGGGATGGGGGCGAGTTCCGGGTCCCGGGCGAGCTGCTCCAGGAGCCGGTAGCCGTTCGGGGGCGGCATGAACAGGTCCAGGAGCACGGCCTGGGGCCGATGGGTGCGGATGGTCGTCATCGCCTCACTGCTGCGGGTGACCTCGGTGACGCTGTCGGCCAGGGTCTGCAGCACGGGGCGCAGCGAGTCGAGGAAGACCTGGTCGTCGTCGACGACGACCAGCGACCGCAGCCGCGGCAGCGGCGTCTCGTCGGAAGCGGCGGGCCCCGCGTCGTCGAGGACGATCCGCGCGGGGAGCTCCACGGTCACCCGGGTACCGGCCCCCGGGGTGCTCTCCAGCGCCAGCCGCCCGCCGAGCAGCTCCGCCAGCCGCCGGGCGTAGGGCAGCCCCAGGCCGGTGCCGGGGCGCCCCGCCTGGTGGGGGCCCCGGACCTGGTAGAACTCCTCGAAGACGCGTTCCTGCTGGTCCGCGGGGATGCCGGTGCCGGTGTCGGTGACGGTGAACGTGAACCACTCCCGCTCGGCGCGCACCTCGCAGGCGACGTCGAGGCGCACTTCGCCGGCGGTGGTGAACTTCAGGCTGTTGGACAGCAGGTTGCGCAGGATCCTCGTCAGCATGACCTCGTCCGTCACCAGCGGGCAGGGCGGGTCCGGGTCGGGGATGACGAGGCCGACGCCGGGCGGGACCGTGCCGCGCAGGACGCCCCTCAGCTGGTGCAGCAGGGTGCGCAGGTCGGTGTCGGCGGGGACCGGTTCCAGGCGGCCCGACTCGGCCTTGGCCACGTCGAGCAGTTCCTCGACCAGGGCCAGCAGGGTGCTGCCGGACGCGGAGATGAGGGAGATCTGCTGGCGCTGCTCCTCGGTCATGTCGTGGCCCTCGGGGTCGAGCAGCAGGCGGGCCAACCCGATGACGTTGTTGACCGGGGACCGCAGCTCGTGGCTGACGTTGGCCCAGAAGCGGGTCTTGGCCTCACTGGCCATGGCGAGCTGGTGGGTCTTCTCCTCAAGCTCGGCGTAGAGCGCGACGACCCCGGTGTTGGTGGCCTCCAGCTCGCTGGACAGCTCCGTGTACAGGGCGACCACGCCCTGGTTGGTCTCCTCCAGTTCGGCGTTGAGCCGCTGCAGTTCCTCCTGCTGGGCCCGTGACTGCTGCAGAGCCGCCAGGAGGTCGTGGTTCTGGCTGCGTAGTTCCTCGCTCATGTCGATGCCCCCGAGCCCCCTCAGAGCCGCACGGACGTGGGCGGCCTGGTCGGCCGGCCGCTCCCCCGACGTCGGGAGCCGCTGGGTCAGCGTCAGGGACCGGGGCGGCGTGCCGGAGTAGCGGCAGTCGTCCAGCAGCCGCTCCGCGGCCGTGATCACGTCGGCGGACGGCGCGGACTCCCCGCCCCACTGGAAGGAGGCGACCAGGCGCCGCTCGGCGTCGCCGGAGAGGACGAGGCGGGCGACGAGGCCCGGAGCACCGACCAGGTCGCGCCCGACCTCGCTGAGGACCGTCGCGAGCCGCACCGCGTCCCCGCCCTGCATGCCGAGGGCACGGCACAGGGCCTGGCCGTGCCGCCGCAGGACGAAGACGTCGCGCTCGGCCAGCACGGGCAGGACGACGAGCGTGGCCTCGGGGGCCGTCACCGGAGCGCCGACCTCACCACGACCACGCCGGCGTCGTCCCTGCGCACGCCCGCCTGGGCGAGGACCTGGCCGGCGATGACGGCGGGGTGCCGGGAGGGGAGGCCGGGGAACTCGGTCGGATTCCAGCGGTCGCTCAGACCGTCGGAGTGCAGGACGAGGACCGCACCGGGCGGCAGTTCCGCCTCGTGGGTCCGCAGCTGCGGGAGGTGGCTGCCGACGATGCCCGGACTGGAGAGCAGCGCGCTGCGGGTGACGCCGTCCCATACGAAGGCACTGACGTTCCCCACCCCGCACAGTCGCACCCGCCCGCTCGCGGCGTCGACCTGCGCCACGGCCAGGGCGGCTCCCCGCGTGCCCTTGAGCCCGGCGTGGAGCTTGCGCACGAGTTCGGCGGGCTCGCCCGTGGGGGACTGCCGGAAGACCTGGCGCGCCCGCTCGCCCACCCGGGCGGCCAGCGGACCGTGTCCCAGACCGTCGCAGAGCATGACCGTGACGCGGGCGGCCTCGCCCGACGCCACGTCCCGCTCGTGCGCCGCCCACGTGTCGCCGCACACCTGCTCACCGCTGATGGGCCGGCTCAGGCCGTCCACCGACAGGGCCGACGAAGGGGGGGAGGTCGCTGGGCCGTGAGCACTCGCCCGCATCCGGAAACGCGCGAGGAGGACGGTCCCCCTGCCGGGCAGCGAGTGCAGGTCGAAGGTGTCGGCGAGCCGCCGGATCGCACCGAGGCCCACCCCCAGTGTTCCCGACGTGGAGTGGCCGTCGGACAGAGCGGACGCGATGTCGGCGATGCCCGGGCCGTTGTCCAGGGTGAGCACGTCCACCGACGTCTCCCGGCGGTGCGCCAGGCGCAGGCCGAGGGCGCCGTCGGACGCGTGGCGGAGCAGGTTCGTCGCGGCCTCGGTGACGGCGAGCGAGAGGTCGGCGGTCCGCCGTTCGTCGAACCCCGCGCGCCGGGCCAGGGCGGCCGCTTCCCGGCGGGCCACCGACTCGAGTGCGACGTCCGCCCGCAGCCAGGTGATGTCGTCGGCCTCGATGGTCATGCCGGTCGTCACCGCGTCCACTTGACCACCGTCACCGTGGTGCCGGCGCCCGGTGCGGAGACGACGTCGAAGTCGTCCACCAGGCGTCTGGCCCCGCTGAGACCCAGCCCCATGCCCTGCCCCGAGGTCCAGCCGTCGGTCAGCGCGAGGTCGAGGTCGGGTATGCCGGGACCGGAGTCCACGAACTGGATCTTGATGCCGCGCTTGCCGCTCCGCGTCAGCACACTGGCCCGCATGACGCCTCCGCCTCCGTAGACCAGCGTGTTGCGGGCCAGCTCGCTGGCGGCCGTGACGAGCTTCGTCTGGTCCACCAGCGAGAGGCGGTGGAGCTGGGCCGACGTGCGGACCTTCTGCCGGGCCTTGACCATGTCCCCGCTGTCGACGATCGGGACCTCTTCGACATCCGACTCCTCGGCGCCGGGGAAGTTCATCGCGGGGCCGAGGACGGGCCCCAGGCACGCCTGAGGTAGACGATGCCCTGCTCGAGGTTGAGAGCGGTGTGCACCCCGTCGAGCGACAGGCCGAGTTCCACCAGGGTCATCGCCACGGCGGGGCGCATCCCGACCACGACGGTCCGGGCGCCCAGCAGGCTGCAGATGGAGGCCACCGTGGCCAGCATGCGGCCGACGAAGGAGTCGACGATCTCCAGCGCGGAGATGTCGATGATCACCCCGCGCGCGCCGGTGGAGGTGACGCGGTCCGAGAGGTCCTCCTGGAGGTTGAGGACCATCTGGTCCTCCAGGTCCGTCTGGATCGAGACCAGCAGGACGTCGCCGATCGCCAGGACCGGTACGCGGTCGGTCACAGCAGGCCGCCGCTCTGGGAGGCGCGGTCCTGGTCGATCTGCGCCAGCGCGTCCCGCAGCGCGCCGGCCAGCGTGGCCCGGGTGGGGATGTCGCCGAACTCGATGCCGAGCGCCACGATGGTCTGGGCGATCTGCGGGCGGATGCCGGAGATCGTGCACTGCGCGCCCATCATGCGGGCGGCGACGACAGTCTTCAGCAGGTGCTGGGCGACCTGGGTGTCCACCGTCGGCACACCGGTGATGTCGATGATCGCCTGCGTCGAGTTGGAGTCGATGAGCGCCTGCAGGAGCTTCTCCATCACGACCTGCGTGCGGGCCGAGTCCAGGGTGCCGACCAGCGGCACGCCGACGATCCCGTCCCACAGCTTCACCACGGGGGTCGACAGTTCGAGCAGCTGCTCGGCCTGCGCGGAGATGATCTCCTCGCGGGTCCTGGCGTGCTCCTCCACCGTGAACAGGCCCATCTCGTCGATCAGACGGGACAGGTGCAGGTAGACCCGGACCTGTTGCGCGTCACCGTTCAGCGACGGCTCCAGGACCTCCTTGAGCGCGAAGACGCTGACGGCGGTCTCGCGGGGGCTGAAGCCCTGCCGGGCACGGTTGCGGGAGAGTTCCACGAGGAGGCTGCGGATCTCGGAGAACTGCTCGTCCTTCAGGGTGCGCCCGCCCTGGCCGAGGCCGCCGGTCAGGGCCCCGTAGAGTTCCCGCAGCTCCCGGTCGAGCTCGGAGCTGGAAATGCGTCCCGCGAGGGAGGCTTCCACGGTCCTGAGCCACTGGGCGCCGAACTCCTCGCGCTGAGCGACCAGCACGTCCACCAGATGGTGGAAGTCTTCCTCGAGCCCCATGCCGTCCACTCCTCCGAAAATACTCTCGTCATTTCGCCTCAGGGAGCTTACGGCACCTCCAGCGGCCCACGACGCACGACAGCGCTCCGTCCGCGGTGGGCCCCGTCGCTGCGGGGCGCGTGTCCGACCGGGCCACCGCTGAGCAGGCCGAAGGCGTCGGCGACCCGTTGCAGCCGAGCCGTCGTGGGCTCGTGCACGCCGATCCACGCGAACCGCCCCGACCGGCCGTCGACATGTCCATGACCGTGTCCAGGGCGACGCTTCCGGGCAGGCGGCAGCCGTCGGCGTACAGAGCGCAGTCCACCACCGCCCGCGGCATGCCGCCGACGCCTTACCGCCGCCCTCCGCCCGTCATCCCGGTCACGGGCGCCAGATCAGCTCGACGAGGGTGGCCACGAGCAGGAGTGCCGCTCCGGTGACCACCAGACCGATCCCGTCGGTCGTGGCTCCGACCACGACCAGGAGCACGGCCGCCGCGAGGACTCCGCGCACCATGAGCCGGAGCTGGAGTTCGGACACGGGCTCCCCTTCGTACGACGTGGTGGGCCGCTGCGGTGAGAATCACTCGCGACCCGTGCGGCGGGGCCGGGTCCGGGCATCGGCCCGAGGTCCGCGCCGTCGGGTCGGTGGCGCTCGGCGGCTCCCGGACCGTCCCGGACCACGGACAAGCCTCCCTCCCCCGCGAGGCGATGGCCAGGGTCCTTGACGCGATCCATACAGTGCTCCCGGAGCACGCCCTGCGCCCTCAGAGCTGGGCCTTTCCCGCCGGACCCGGCAGGCGGCGCCACGGCGCGCGGCGCATCGCGGTGAGTTCGGCCTCCAGCGGGTTCGGAGGGACGGCGAGGACGGGGCAGGACGCGTGCGCCAGGCAGTGGACCGCGACGGGCGTCCGCAGGGCGCCGAGGAGCCGGCCGCGCCGGCCCGTGCCGACGACGAGGAGGTCGTCGGGCGAGTGGACGGCGTCGACGAGTGCCGGTCCAGGCATGCCGCGGACGGCGAGTGCGGTCAGTGCCGTTCCGGGGCCGTGCACGGCGAAGGCGGTCTCGAGGGCTGCGCGGAGCCGCTCGACGGAGGCCTCCCGGCAGGCGCGGAACACCGCCGGGTCGCACGAGCAGCGCCCGCCGTACCCGGTGCCGGGCGCGTGCCAGGCCAGGACGGCGCACAGCTCCGCGTCCCGTTCGCGTGCCTCGGCCGCCGCCCGGTGCAGGGCGGTGAGGCTCCCCGGCGATCCGCTGACCCCGACCACGACTCTGTGCCGCACGGTCCCGCTCCTCCTCCGGTGTTCCGCACCGATCCCGGTCCGGAACTCCATTGAACGGCCGTTCCGCGGCCCGCGGCGTCAGTGATCCGTAGGGAAGTGCCGAATGCCGTCAAGGTCCCGTCAGGCGGGGGGACATGCACACCCGCGGCGGGCTTAGCGTCGAGCTCAGGCGCTCCGGATCGGCCGAGCGCACTCCCCGAGGAACGGCCCATGTGTCTCTTCCGCTACGACGACGACCCCGACCCCGACGAACAGGCCCCGGTCGGGCTGCTGCACGTTCCTGTGCGGATCACGGCCGCAGGTACGACGCTGCGCGTCTTCCGCACCCCCCTGGGCGAGCGGACCGCGGTCGGGTTCACCCGGCCCGAGCTCCTCACCGCGACTCTGGGCGACAGTCAGCCCGCCGTCCGCCTCGCCGAGTCGGCGGTCCGCGCCCTCACCGGGCCGCTCGGCGTGACCCGGCTCGTCGTCGACCCGACCCTCTCGGCCCCCGCGGCCGCCGCGACGACGGTGCGCGCCGTCCGGCAGCCCGTCGCCGCGCTGCACCTCGTGCCCTCCGAGGAGACGCCGTCATGACCGCTCCCGTGCGCATCGACGCCCCCGCCCGGCCGGACGAGCTGTCCGTCTGGCCCGCCTCCACCGTCCGTCGGCCGAACGGCGACCTGAGCGTCGGCGGGGTCGCGCTCACGACCGTGGCCGCTCATTTCGACACCCCGGTCTACGTCCTCGACGAGAACGAGGTCCGCACCCGCTGCCGCACCTACCGCGCCGCTTTCCCGGACGCCGACGTGCTCTACGCGGCCAAGGCGTTCCTCTCCCGGGCGATGGCGCGGTGGGTCGACGAGGAGGGGCTCGGGCTCGACGTCTGCTCGGCGGGCGAGCTGTCCCTCGCGCTCGCCGCCGGCTTCCCGCCGGAGCGGATCGTGCTGCACGGCAACGCCAAGGCCCCGGCCGACATAGAGACAGCCCTGGCGGCCGGCGTCGGGCGGATCGTCGTGGACAGTCCCTCGGAGATCGCGCGGATCGCCGCGCTGGTCGGCCCCGACGGGCGGCAGAAGGTCATGGTGCGGGTGGTGCCGGGCATCTCGGCCGGCGGCCACGAGAAGATCCGCACCGGCACGGACGACCAGAAGTTCGGCCTCTCCCTCACCGACGGGTCGGCCCAGCACGCCGTCGCCCGGGTCCTGGGCCAGCCGCAGCTCCACCTCACCGGACTGCACTGCCACATCGGCTCCCGGATCACCGAGGTCAAGCCGTACCTGGCGGCCCTGCGCCGCATGGTCGGGCTCATGGCCCGGATCAGGGACACCCACGGCGTCGTCCTGACCGAACTCGACCTCGGAGGCGGCCACGGCGTCGCCTACCGGCCCGGCGAGCCCGCGCTCGACCTCACCGCGCTCGCCCGCCGGGTCCGCACCGAGCTCGCCGCTAGCTGCACCGCGGCCCGCCTGCCCGTCCCGCGGCTCACCGTGGAGCCGGGGCGGGCGATCGTCGCCCCCGCCGGCGTCGCCCTGTACCGCGTCCTGACCGTCAAGCACTCGGCGACGTCCCTGTTCGTCGCCGTGGACGGCGGGATGAGCGACAACCCCCGGCCCGCCCTGTACGGGGCCCGGTACGCGCCGCGCCTCGTGGGCCGGGCCTCGACGGCGGAACCCGTCACGGCGACCGTCGTGGGCCGCCACTGCGAGGCCGGGGACGTCCTCGCCCCCGACGTGGCGCTGCCCGGCGACGTACGGCCCGGGGACCTGCTGGCCGTCCCGGTCGCCGGCGCCTACCAGGCGTCGATGGCCTCCGCGTACAACCTCGTCGGCCGGCCTCCGGTCGTCGCGGTCGACGGGGGCCGGGCGCGGCTGCTGGTGCGGCGCGAGACACAGGAGGACCTCCAGCGGCGCGACGTCGGACCCCGGTGACCCCTCCGG
>NZ_JBHWZH010000098.1:0-23475 GCF_042728285.1 Streptomyces sp. NPDC060194
ATGGCGGACAGGACTCACCGTCCCCTGCCACGCTGCCCCCGGCCCGGTGCCGGCGGCAGCGTGGCGGTCCGTCAGGTGCCGGACTTCGGGTAGAGCAGGTTCAGGACGGAGAAGTCCTGGGAGGAGGGGTGCTGCGGGAACTGCGGGACCGACAGGCAGCTGTTGGTCGGGCTGTTGTGGTCGAGCCCGAGCGCGTGGCCCATCTCGTGGCACGCGACGCTGCGCCGTGCCGCGTAGGTGTTCGGCGTCACCTGGTCGTTGAGCCTGACGACGACCGAGCCGTCCACGAAGTACCCGCCGGAGGTGGTGTACGCGGTCTCGCCGTACCAGCCCGTCCCGTAGCGCCCGCTGTAGACGTGCACGCAGTGCCGGCCGCTGGGGCAGCCGGCCGTGTGCCAGCGGTAGTAGGCGTCGATGCCGGGGGCCTGGTACCAGTCGATCCGGGCGTCGGTCACCGGCCAGCTGTCGCTGGTGTGGTCGAGGAAGTACACCTGCGGGTCGTTGTAGGCCCCGTACGACCACTCGGCGCCGCACAGCGCGGACGCGGTGCCGACGGTCGGGGCGCAGCCGAGGGCCCCGATGCCGGCCGCGGCCGCAGGTGCCTCGTCCTGCACGCCGCGGACGCCCTGGCGCCGCAGCGACGCCCTCAGCCCGGGCCCCGGACGATGCGCACGATGCCTTGCGGCGCCGGCGAGCGCCACTTCGTCCGCGCGCAGCCCTACGCCGTGCGCCGCTCGGCGTCAGTTATGGTGCTCCGGCCGCCCACGCGAGGAAGAGAACGTTGATCAGACCTGCCGTACCCGCCGACGCCGACGCTGTCGTGAGGATTGCCGTCGATGCCGGGATGTTCACCGAGGACGAGGCGCCGTTCGTCGCCGAGATGATGAGCGAGTACTTCGGCGGTGCCGCGGACGAGGGGCATCGCTGCCTGGTCGACGACACAGACGGGCTCCGGGGGGTCGCGTACTACCGGCCCAAGCCGCCCGCGGACCGGGTGTGGGACCTCACCATGATCGCCGTGCGGCCCGAGCGCCAGGGCGCCGGGCTGGGCACGGCTCTGCTGCGCCGGGTCGAGGACGACCTGCGCGCGGACGGCCAGCGGCTCCTGCTCGTCGACACCTCCGGCACCGCGCAGTACGACCGCACCCGGGCGTTCTACGCGGGCTGCGGCTACGACGAGGAGGCGCGCGTACGGGACTACTGGACCACCGGCGACGACCTCGTGGTCTTCCGGAAGGCGTTGGCGTAGTCGACGGGGCCGCTCATGCCGTCCATCGCCGGCGCGCACGCGCAGGGGCGCGGACTTGCCGGCGCGGGACCCGCCGTCCTCGGCATGTCGGCGGCGGGCGTACCGGCCGGAGAGGGCCCGGCCCCGGTCCGAACACCCCGACCGCGTCGATACGCCGGTCCGCAGCGGACCGGAGCTGAGCCCGACGATGGCCGAAGCGTGGGAGCAGGCGGACTGTTCGCCGGGTCAGGTCCGACTCGGGTCGCTGCTGCGGCCCCGGACCCGGACCGTGAGGCGATGCGCGGCGGGCTACGGTCTCCCGTCGCCTCCGGCTCCGCCGCCGAGCCGAGTCAGCCCGCGGCGAGTTCCTCCAGCTGCTGGACGACGCGCTCGACGGGCGCGGTGGCATCGATCTCGACGGTTGCCGCGGCGCGGAGCAGCGGTTCGACAGTGGCCAGGTGGCGGAGAACGGCGTCACGCTCCTCGGGCCGCTTGCCGTAGGGGTTGTCGGTCCGGGCCGCGATCCGGGCCATCAGGACTTCGGCGGGCGCGCTCAGCAGCACGATGTGGTCGAACAGCGGATGGAAACGGCCCTGGTTGGACTTGCAGCCGGCCACGAAGAGGCCGCCCTCACGATGGCCCCGGAGCAGATCGACGACGGCCCTCTCGCGCCAGATCCAGTCGGCGGACCCGTCGGGCAGCGTCACCCACCGACTCCAGGCGTCGGTATCGGTGTCCACCGTCCGGTGCCCCCGCACGCGCAAGTGCCGCAGCGCCGTCGACTTGCCCGTCCCCGACATCCCGGTGACCAGAACCTTCACGCGGCGACCCTATGCGGGCCGCCACGGTCCCGAGCCCGGCTGCCGCCTCCCGACCCGCCCGGCGCAGGCGGACACCCGCGGACCCGACGGCTTCGCGGAACGTCCCCCGTCCCGTGCGGCTTTCGGGTGGGCCGCTACGTCCGGATCCATCGCCTCAACGCCTCGATCGTCCCCTCCGGCGTCGTGTTGAAGCACAGCCGGATCCCGGGTGCCGCCTCGGTGAGCACGTTCACCAGCCGCTCGAACAGCAGCGTGTTCTCCGGCAGCATCCGCACACCGGCACCGATCATCGCCAGACCGAAGGCGTGCTCCTCGAGCTGCGCCCGGACGGTCGCCTCGGCACCGTCCACCGAGGTGTCCACCAGGCACGGAACAACGGCGAACCCCGCCTCGCGCAGCCCCGCGTTCGCCGCGTCGATCCTCGCGGTGAACACCGCCTCGTCGACACCCTCGGGCATCCGGCTGTAGTCGAGCGCCCTCGGATGCAGCCCTATGGAAAGGATCTTCGTGCCCCGAGGCAGGGGGGTCGAGCTCGGCGAACGGCCCATGGACGGTGTCCTCTCTGCTGGACGTCAAGGCGAACCACGTTCCGTTGCACGGTAGTTGACGGATGTCTCGCCTGCTTCGGCATCGTGTCGGCGGTCACGGAGTCCCCGGCCGGCGATGAGACCGCCCGACTCGGTCGCGCAGGTCGCGCAGGTCGCGCAGGTCGCGCGTCGCCGGACGCCGAGGGGGCCGGGCGCCTCGACCGGCTGGATCGGGGTGCGGGAGCGGCGTGCGGTCCGGCCGCCGTGCCGGGCGCCGACCGGCTGTCCCGTCGTCCGCCGGCCGCTCGCCTCCCCCGACCGCGAGGTCGTACGGCATGACCAGGAGGCCCCGCGTCGCACGGACATCCGGCGCGGTCGGAGAGGCGCGATGTGGGAACGTGGGCGGGGGCCGGCCCGGAACGGGGCAGGGATGCGTGACGCGAGGAGCACGGATGACGTACGCGGACATCACCATCGTTCCGGTGCCGAGTGACCGCAAGGCCGCCTATCTCGCGTTCGCGCGGCGGATGGCCGAGGTGTACCGGGAGCACGGGGCCACCAGGATCGTCGACTACTGGCAGGCGGGCGCGTCGGCCGACCAGGGCGACTTCCACGCGGACGGACTCGCCTACGAGCCGGGGGAGTTGCGCGGGCTGGCGCGCCTCGCCGGCGCGTCACCGCTGGAGTCGGTCGTCGTGTCCGTCACGGAGTGGCCGTCGAAGGAGGCCCGCGACCGGGGCATCGCGGCCGCCACCAAGGACCCGCGGGTCCTGGCGACGATCGACGTGGAACCCGTGTTCGACGGGCGGCGTCTGGCGGCCGACAGCTTCGAGGTCACCATGAGGCTGCCGGGCGAAGGATAGGCGCAGGGCTCCGCGACGGATCAGCGCCCGGTCTCATGAGGCCGGCGGACGGTCGAGGCGGCGCTCGGCGGTCGCGCCCAGGTGTGCGTCGGGGCGTACCCCGGGCGGGCGATGACCCCGGCCGGTATCGCGGCCGCCGGCATCGAGGCGGTGGTCGCCCCGATCGCGTCCCGACAGGGTTTCGCGCACGTCCGCGAGCGGCTCACCCTCGGCGACATCGCCCGAGCGGCCTGGGCCTTCGGTACGGATCGCGCCGCGTCCAAGGCGCCACCCTGCTGGGGTACCTCCGCCGCCTGCGCCCGCGGGAGGGCCCGCGCCGACCTGCTCGCCGCGCACGCGGCCGGGCCCGGCACGGTCGCCGCGATCACGGCCCGCCGGGGGTGGTCCCAGCCGGGCGCGTCCGCCGGCGCGCGTACCCCCGGACGTTCGGCACATCACCCTCCCCCGCCCGCTGCCGCTGAGCGACCCGACCCGACCCGATCCGAGACGTCCCGACACGGCGGGAACCGTCCACCGGCGACCCGAAACCACCTGCCCGGTCCGACCCCAGGCTGCCGGGAGACGTCGACGGCACACGGCTGACCGCCGTGACCAGAGGGTCCGAAGTGACAGGAAATTCGAACACGCGCTCTAATAGTCGTATGGACGTGACCGACTTCCCCGACGACCTGGTCCGCACCCAGCACGCCTGGAACGCCACCTACGCCGCCCTCGCCGCACCCCGCCCCCGCGACACCACCACCCTGCGACGCCGTCTGCTCCTGCTGTCCGGTCGCCTCTGGCGCCACCCGTACTGGGCGACCGTGCCCTCGGTGCCGACGGCCCGCTGCGACCTGCGGCAGCTCGTACGCCGCGACGAGACCTCGCGGGCCGCGTGACCGCCCCGATCGTCGTGCACGCGCCGGCCGTCCGGGGCGGCCGGCGGGTCACGGTCCACGCCGGCGGCCGCGACGCCGTCCTCGGCACCGCCTACAGCGACCGCGACCTCCTCGTCTTCCTGGAGGGCGCCGGCATCACCGACCCCGAGGCGGTCCTCGACGACCCCCGGTGGGTGGAATGGCGCGGCGGCCCGCCCCACACGTTCGACCCCGCCTGACGCCGGGACCGGGCAGGCCCCCGAGCTGGCGGGAGGCCGGCACGACCGCCTCCCTCGCCGTCCCCCTGATCCGCGTGGTGCTGCTCATCCAGCACCGCGTCCGGGCGAGGTGGGGGCGGGCGAGCTCGGGCGCGCCCGCCCCGTGGCGCGGTGCCTACGCCGCCACCGCGATCGCCGCGACGCCCGCCGCGACGACGAGGTGGCCGAGGGCGATCGGCACGCTGCGGGGCTGCTCCTTCTCGGCGCCCAGGCGCGCGTAGAGGCTGCCCAGGCGGCGGCGCACCCGGTCGCCGTGGGTGGCGCCGGCGGCCAGGAGCAGCAGGCACGGCAGGCAGTAGACCAGCGCGTAGCCGGCGATGACCAGCAGCGCGCTCGCGGTGCCCACGTCGGCGTTGACGATGCGCTCGATGGCGATGAAGTACGGGAAGGCGTTGGGCAGGTCGGCCCCGGTCATCAGGAAGCCGAGGCCCGCGGCGGTCAGCGGGTTGACCCAGCTCGGCACGGTGACCGCCGGGCGGACCCGCGGCCGCAGCCGGCGCAGTCCTGCCACGGCCAGGGCGAGGGCGGCCACCGTGAACGCCGTACGGCGGAGCCAGACGAGGCCGTCCCCGACGGCGTCGGCGGCGGCGTCGGCCCCCAGGTAGACCAGTACCCCGAGGCCCAGCACCGTCAGGTAGGCGCCGACCGTGAACCCGGCGGCCGTCCGGACGGGACGCGCCACCGGAGCGAGGAGCAGCAGCGCCACTCCCGCGATGGTCGCGGGGTTCAGCGCGTCGAGCAGGGCCAGCCCGGCGATGCCGGCGAGCAGGGCGGCGGTCACGGCTGCTCCTTCCCCGGCGGGCCGCCGGGCAGGCCGAGGTGGAGCAGGAGCTCCTCCACCTCGTCGGGCGACGCGGGCCGACCCGCCAGGGCGGCCAACAGGAGTCCGTCGCCCACCAGGCGCACCGCCCGGGCCCGGACCGGGTCGCCCAGCTCGGCGGTCAGCATGTCCTGCCAGCGCTGTTCGGCGGCGGCGACGTCCCCCGGCAGGTCGAGCTCGCCCGTGGCGCTCAGCCGCAGCATCGACATCATGGCCCGGTAGAGCGTGCGCTCGTGCGGTCCCGGCACCGAAGACCTCAGCCACGCCGCGGCCATGACCCCCTCGGCCGCGGCCGCCGTCACGCATGCGTCGAAGCGTTGCACCGCGCGCGTCACCAACGCGCCCAGCAGGCCCCGCTTGTCGAAGTGGTAGAGCAGCCCGCCCTTGCTGACGCCCGCCGCCGCGGCCACCGCGTCCAACGAGGGCGGCACCTGCCCCGCGACGATCAGCTCCTCGGCGGCGTCCAGAATCCGTTCCCGTGCTGTTGCCATGCGGACGACTGTACCGTCCGGACGGTACAGTCGGGATAAGGGCGGCGATCGAGAGGGCACGGTCGGCGGTGAGCACGGCCACCGCCGGGTGGCGGGGGCGTGACCGTCCTGCGACGGTGGAACGTGGGGTGCACGCCGCCCGCGGACGCCCGGACGGGGTGTCGGCGGCGGCGAAGGTGGGGAACGCGCGTAGACGTCCGGTCTTGCGGCCCGCCCCTGTCCGCCTCCGGGAGGCGTCATGGACGACGACAACCACCGCGATCCATCGGCCGCCACCGCACGGGACTCCCGTGCCGAGCCGCCCGTCGACAAGCCGTCGGCTCTGTCGAAACCGTCGAAGAAGGGCGCGCTGCGGCGCACCGTCAAGGGCTTCAAGACGGACGACCTGAGCGACAGCGCGGCCGCACTGACCTACTACGCGATTCTGGCGATCTTCCCGGCCATGCTCGCCCTGGTGTCGATCCTGGGACTGATCAGCAAGGACGCGGCGCAGTCCCTCGTCGACAACATCGGGGGCCTCGCCCCCGGCACGGTCCAGGACATCCTCAGCAGCATGGTCACCCAGCTGCAGAGCAGCGGCGGGAAGGCCCTGATCGCCCTGATCGTCGGTGTGGCCCTCGCCCTGTGGTCCGCGTCCGGCTACGTGGCGGCGTTCATGCGCGCCTCGAACCACGTCTACGGCATCGGCGAGGGGCGTCCCGTCTGGAAGACCCTCCCCACCCGGTTCGGCATCACCGTCGCCGTCGTGCTCGTCCTGGCCGTAGCTGCCGTCGGCGTCGTCGTCTCCGGACCCCTCGCGAAGAAGGTCGGCGGCATCCTCGGCCTCAGCGACACGTTCGTGACCGTGTGGAACATCGCCAAATGGCCGGTGATCGCCCTCCTCGTCGCCCTCGTCTTCGCCCTGCTCTACTGGGCCGCGCCGAACGTCAAGCGGGGCTTCTCCTGGGTCTTCCGGGGAGCGGTTCTCGCTGTCGTCATCTGGCTCGTCGCCTCCGGCCTGTTCGCCGTGTACGTCGCGAACTTCAGCAGCTACAACAAGACCTACGGGACGTTCGCCGGGATCATCATCTTCCTGGTCTGGCTGTGGATCTCCAACATCGCGCTCCTGCTCGGCCTCGAGTACAACTCCGAGCTCGAACGCGGCCGCGCCCTCGAAGCCGGGCACCCTCGCGACGAGGAGCCCTACTCCGAGCCCCGGGACACCCGCAAGCTCTGAGCCCGGGCGGCAGGCGACCGGCCCGCACCGGACGACCGTCCACGACCGTGGCGCGGCGCATCGTGCCGTACGTCCCGCAGGGGACGAAGGTCGAGCGGGGCGAGCGCATCGGCCTGATCCGCTTCGGCTCGCGCGTGGACATCCAGCTGCCCGAGGGCGTCGAGGCCGGGAACCGGTCCCACCGTCGTCGCCTTCATCGGCCCGTACGCCCTTGCCACGTGCGTCTTCATTCTCAAGCCCGCCTTGAGCGCCGTCGCCGGCATCCTCTTCGGCCTGCCGGACGGACTCCTCGTCGCCGCGCTGGGAAACACCGCCGGAGCCCTGGTCGGATACGGCGCCGCACGGCTGCTGGGCAGCGACGCCCTGAACCTGCTGAGCACGGGCAACCGTCACGTCGAAGCGCTGCGCGCACGCCTGCGACGGCGACCCTTCGTCAGCATGATCTGGATGCGCATCACGCCAGGCATGCCGTTCGCGGCGGTGAGCGTGGCAGCGGGCTCCAGCCGCCTGCCCGTCCTTCCGTTCGCCGCGGCCACAGCGCTCGGCACACTCCCTGCCACCGGGGCGTGCGTGGCGATGGGCACCGCCGCCTCCTCGCTGTCGTCACCGGTGCTCTGGGGCCCCTTCGGCGCTGCTGTCGCCGCCTTCGGCGCGGTCTTCCTCATCCGGCGGAGGAAGAGGAACCAGTCCTGCCCGACCCCGCCGTAGTCCTCGTCCGGTCCGGCCGCACCCCGGCACGTACACCCGATGGTGCAGCCGGCCCGGACGACCGCACCGTCCGGTGTACGACCGGATGTCGTCATCGGGACGACGCGGCCGCCCCCGCCCCCTCCGTAGGTTCTGGATCACCGGAACGACACCGAGGAGGACGGCATGACGGCTGCACACACGGCCGGGGCAGCGGGAGCAAGGGCCCCGCTCACCCTGATCGGCGTCGGAGCTGCGGCGATGGCCGCGCTGGAGGCGCTGAACCCGCAGTACGACCTGGTGAGCGAGACCCTCAGCCGGTACGTGCACGGCACGGCCGGCTGGCTTCTCCCGGCGGCGCTGCTGGCCGTCGGCGCCGCCTCCACCGTCCTCGCGGCACGGCTCGGGGCCGGGACCCGGCGGGCGGGACGGGCGGCGCTCCTGGTCTGGACGGCCGGCATCCTGGTCGCGGCCCTCTTCCCGGCGGACCCGCCCGGCCACTGGAGCCGTCCCTCCCCCTCCGAACTCGTCCACGGCAACGCCGCCTTCCTCGCCTTCGCCGCCCTGCCGACCGCCGCCGTCCTGCTCCGCGGGACGCTCACGGCCCGGCGGCCGGGCCTGCGCACGGCCCTCGCCGTCCTCACCGCGGCCTCGGTCACGGCCACGGCGGCGCTCGCGGTCCTGCTGGTCGACGTGATGGACGGCGGCCCGTCGCTGGGACTAGGCGGCGTCCCCACGCTCGTCGGTCTCGTAGAACGCCTGGTGATAGCCGCCGACTTCGGGTGGATCGCGCTCGCCACAGCCGCCGCGGGCACCCGCGCCCGGCCGGGGCGGGACCGTCGTGGATGATCGGCGCATGGACCGATCCGCCGTCCTCGCCCCTGCAAACCCCCGCGCGGTCCGGCTCGTCGACCTGCTCCTCGCAGCCGGCACCGTCGTCGCCGTCCTGGCCGGCACCGCCCGGCTCGGCGGCCGGCTGGACGCCGCAGGGGCCCTGCCGCTCGCCCTGTGGCTGGGCCTGCTCCTCCTGGCACGCCGCCGTCGGCCCCTCGCGGTGCTGCTGCTGAGCGTGCAGGCCGTCGTCGTGTTCCGCACCGCCGGACTCACCGATGCCGGCTGGGTGTGGCCGGTCTCCGCCGCCTACGCCACGCTGGCCGCCGACGACCGGCCCGGCCGCCCCGGTCTCCCGTGGGCAGCCGCCGTCGGCCTGGCGGAACTGGCCTTCGCCGCCGCCTGGGAGACGACGGCCGGCGGGGCCACCCTGCGCGAGGCCCTCGGCTCCCTGGGCGTCGAGGCCCTGTGGCTGGCGGTGCTCCTCGCCGCCGCGACCGCCTACCGCAACCGCCTCCGCTGGCGCGCCGAACTCGGCGAGCGCCTGCTGCGTGCGGCGCGGGAGAGGGACCTGGAGGCCGGCCGACGGATCGCGGAGGCCCGTCTGGAGATCGCCCGCGAACTGCACGACGTCGTCGGGCACACCCTCACCGTCGTCGGGATCCAGCTCCGGGTCGCGGCCGAAGCCCTGGACGACGCGCCGGAGGACGCGCGGGCCGCGCTCACCACCGCCCAGCAGGTCCGCACCGAGGCGCTGCGGGACCTCCGCGCGCTCGTCCACGTGCTCCGCGCACCGGGAGAGGCCACGGAAGACCCCGCGGCCGGAGCCCCCCAGGTCGCGGCGCTCGTCGACCGGATGCGGTCGTCGGACCTGGACATCCGACTGGAGACGTCCGGCGACCTCGGCGCCGTACCCGCCCCGGTCTCGCTCGCCGTCCACCGGATCGTCCAGGAGGCCCTCACCAACACCGTCCGCCACGCCGGGGCCACCCGGGCCGACGTGAGCGTCCGGTGCGGACGCCGGTGGGTGGAGGTGAGCGTCACCGACGACGGCCGCGACCCGGCGGAGGCACCGGAGGCGGCCGGGCACGGGATACGCGGCATGGACGAGCGGGTCCGGGCGCTCGACGGCGACTTCTCCGCCGGCCCGCGCGGCGAGGGCGACGGATGGGTCGTGCGGGCCGCCATCCCTGTGCCAGTCTTCCGCTCATGACGATCAAGGTGCTCCTGGCCGACGACCAGGCCCTGGTACGGGCCGGATTCGGCAGCCTCCTCGCCCGCGCCGAGGACATCGAGGTCGTCGGCGAGGCGGGCACGGGCGAGGAGGCCGTCCGCACGGCCCGGGCCGTCCGCCCCGACGTCGTCCTCATGGACATCCGCATGCCCGGCACGGACGGCCTCACCGCCACCCGGAGAATCGTCGAGGACCCCGAACTGACGGACTGCCGGGTCATCGTCCTCACCACCTTCGAGACCGACGAGTACGTCTTCGCGGCCCTGAGCGCCGGCGCGAGCGGCTTCCTCACCAAGGAGACCGAACCGGCCGACCTGCGTCGTGCCGTCCGGTCGGTGGCGGCCGGCGACGCGCTGCTCTCACCGAGGGCGACCCGAAGGGTGATCGAGCAGTTCGCGCACCGGCCGGCGGTCCCCACCGACGCCGCCGGACGGCTCGCCGTGCTCACCGCGAGGGAACGCGAGGTGACCCGCCTGATCGCGACCGGCCTGTCCAACGACCAGATCGCCGCACAGCTCTTCATCAGCCCGCTCACCGCCAAGACCCACGTCACCCGCGCGATCGCGAAGCTCGCCGTCCGCGACCGCGCCCAACTCGTGATCCTCGCGTACGAGACGGGCCTGGTCCGCGCCGGTGGCTAGCACGGTCCGCAGCGGCACCGCCGAACAGGACCGGCCGCGGGCTTTCCGGAGCCGGTCCGGGCCGGGGGCGGGCTCGTAGGGGACGGCATGTGTACGCAGTCCGGCGACGACCTGGAGCACGGCGTCGGGGTGCCGAGCGGTGACGGTGCGACGGCGGCGTGGGCCGGCGGACCGGGCGTCGGCGGCGGGATCTCCGGTCGCCCCCGGCAATCCCGCGCCTCGTCAGCTCGCGACGAAGGCCTCCGCGGGGGCGTCGTCGAGGACGACTCCGTTGTCGAGCCGGACGCGGACGGTGACGAGGAGCATCCGTCGCCGGTAGGCGTCCCAGTCCTCCTGCAGGGCCCTGACCTGCTCCTCCGCCTGCTGTCGGCTCGCCGGCGGCATCTGATGGCCGTAGGCGTCGAGGAGCGACGAGAGGCGCTCGTACTCGCGGACCTCGTGGGACTGCTCGCGCGGGCCCTCGTCCACGTGCTCCACCGTGCCCGCGGTGCCCGCCGCGAGGGTCAGGGAGGCGGCGAAGGCGGCCGCCTCCTCCGGCGGCACCCCCGCGGGGGCGGCCGAACCGGTCATCCGCAGGTCCGCCGCCAGACGGACACGTCGGCCTGCTCGCAGCGTCATCGGTTCCTCGTCCTGTCGTCGGTCATCGGCGGCCCGGCACGCGAGGCGTCCCCGGATGCGCGCGGTGAGATCCTCTCACCCGCGCTCCCCGGCCCGCGGTCAGCAGACGTGTCCGTCGCCGGGGAGGCCCATGGCGTGCAGCACGGGCTCCTCGCCTCCGGGCGCGGGCCCGCCGAGGGGCGTTCGCGGCGGGCGCGAGGGCGGAGGGTTCCGCCGACGCGTCCGGGGCGGACCCGCCGCGTCGGCGGGGGTCACTGGCGGAGGCAGAGCGTGCCCCAGTGGAAGCCCGCGCCGATCGCGCAGAGGACGTAGGTGTCGCCGGGGCGGAGGCCACCGGAGGCGTGGGTGGTGTGCAGGGCCGTGAAGAGGCCCGCCGCGCCGGTGTTGCCGAGGCGGTCGAGGGTGACGGGCACCCGTGACACGGGGATGCGCAGGCGGCGCGCGGTCTCGTGGAGGATGTTGATGTTGGCCTGGTGCAGGAAGTAGTGGTCGACGTCGAGCGGGTCGAGCCCGGCCCGCCGCGTGGCGCGCAGGATGCTCTCCGGCAGCCGCGTGGTCGCCGTGGACCACACCTCGGGACCGTCCATGCTCACGTAGTGCTCGCCCGCGGACACCGTCTCCGCGCTGGTCGGGCGGCGCGAGCCGCCCCCCGGGATCTGCACGGCGTAAGACAGCTGCGAGCCGACGTCGTACGAGAGCAGGCCCGTGCCGGGGCCGCCCGCCACCCGGCTCAGCACCGCCGCGGCCGCCGCGTCGCCGAAGAAGACGCCCGCCGTCCGGTCGCGCGGCCGGACGACCCGCGAGGCGCAGTCCGCGCCGATGACGAGGACGGTCGCGACGGAAGGATTCTGCAGCAGGTGCGCGGCGAGGAGCACCGCGTGCACGCCCGCCGCGCAGGCCCCGACGGAGACGTCGAGGGCGAGCGCCCCGGCCGCCCCGAGCGCGTCCTTGACGACGAGCGCCGTCGACGGCATCGGCTGGTCGAGGGTGTAGCTCGCGACGACGATCGCGTCCAGGTCCGCGACGGAGAGGCCCGCCGCCTCCAGCGCGGGCCGCGCCGCGGCGACGCACATGTCCGACGTCGCCAACTCCGGTGCGAGCCGTCGGCGTTCGTGGATCCCCGTACGGGCGGTGATCCAGTCGCCGCTGCGGGCGGTGGTGCGCGAGAGGTCCTCGTTGGTCACGACGGCCGGAGGCACGTGCAACCCCGTCCCGATGACCGCGAACGGGGCGGGCAGACCGTCGCCGGTGTGGGACGCGGTGGCGTCCGGGCTGGGCGCGCTGGACTCGTGGGTGGGTGCGGTCGCGGTGGTGGTCACGAGACGGTGCTCCGATCGGCCGAGGTGAGGGCGTCGAGGTCGGCGTAGAAGCGGCCGGAGGGGCGGGGCAGGCCGAGCAGGATCCGGCGCGCGGCCTCCGCGGTGAGCGCGCCGCCGAGGGCGACGCCGGACGCGAGCTGCGGCCAGCTGCTCAGGGTGGAGCCGATGCGGGGGAGGGCGGCGGTCATCTCGGAGCTGAGGGTGTCGCGGCCGACCATGTCGAGGATCACGTCGACGACCTGAGAGGGCGTCAGGTCCGTCAGGTCGGCCGCCGTGGTGTCCCCCAACAGGCCGTGCAGCAGCGGTCGTTCCGGCTCCAGGTCGAACCGTTCGACGTCGAGCAGCCCGCGGTCGTTCGCGTCCATCACGACCGGGACCCGCAGCGCCCGGGCGCGCTCCCGGGCGGCGAGCTTCACGTACGGGGTGTCGCATTCCTCGACCAGCAGGTCGATCGGGCCCGCGCCGCCGGTGAAGAACTCGTCCATCACCTCGTCGGTGAGGCCGCCGCGGTGCACCTCGATGTCCAGCCAGGGGTCGATCTCCGCCATCTGGCGGGCGGCGATGACGCACTTGTTGAGCCCGAGGTGGTGGACGCCGGCGCGCAGCCGGTTGAGGTTCGAGACGCTGAGGGTGTCGAAGTCGGCGAGCTTGAACGCGCCGGCGATGCCCTCCATCGCGAAGGTCAGCGCGGCGCTGCTGCCGACGGAGAGGCCGATGATGCCGACCCGGCGCTCCAACAGCCTCCGCTGCTGCGGGCGTTCGATCCGGCCCCGGTTGCGGTCGGTGCGGACGAGGCGGAACTCGTCGCGGGGGAGCAGGTGGACCAGCCGGCCGGACCACGGGTACCACACCCACGTTCCGTACTCCCGCGGCGCGCGGCCCGCCAGCTGCTCGTCCACCGCGAGGGCGACGGCGGCGGGGGAGCGGCGCAGGCCGGGGTCGCGGCTGGTGACCAGCTCGACGAGCTGGTCCTCCAGGGTGTCGCGCACCTCGCGGACGCGGTCGGAGGCGAGCAGCCCGTCGAACGCGGCCGCGTCGTCCTCCCGGGCGAGGTCCAGGAGGACGGGACGCCAGCGGTCGTCGTCCCGGTCGGTGCCGGCCGTACGGGAGCGGTGTACGGGGGCGGCCGGGTACGCGGCGGCCGGCGCGCTCGCCGGCGTCGTCGTCGGCGTCACGAACGAGGGGAACTCCTCCTCCAGGCGCGCCACCAGCTCCTCGTACTCGCCCGCGGGGTCCGCCGCGCGGTACAGCAGGACGACGACGTCCTCGGTGTACCGCTCGACGTAGCGGCGGGTGCCGGTCAGCGGGCGGAAGCCGAAGCGGCCGTGGAACACGTCCTGGCCGTCCGCGGTGCCCGAGGTGCCGATCATCGCCTTCGCGCCGAGGTGGCGGGCCGCGGCCATCGCGACGGCGTTCAGGTGCACGCCGAGCCCGAGCTTGCGGGCGCGGTGCTCGACGACGAGACGGCTGTGCTCGAACGTTTCGCCAACCCCGACGCCGTGCTCCCGCAGCGCCTCCTCGTAGCGCTCCCCGCCCAGGTAGGACCGGGTCTGGAACAGCTCCCCGGTCTCCGGCGTGGACAGCCGCACGTACCCCAGCGGCTGTGCGCCGGGGGCGTCGGTGCCGAAGAGGTGCCACGCGCCGAGGTCGAGCTCCTGCTCGTCGGCGTAGGCGCCCTCCGCCGTCCGGAACTCCGGCCGGCGGCCGCGGTCGTACAGGATCCGCGCCCGCATCGCCCGCATCCGCTCCAGGCGGGGGTCGTCGGCAGGCGTGTCTCGGGGGATGTGCAGCGCGGACACGTGCCAGGTGTCCGTACGGGTGGGGGGTTCGGTCGGCACGGGGCCCTCGCCTCTGGTGTGTGGGTGGCGTCGGGCGCGGTGGGGGTGCGCCCGACACCACAACGACCTTGGTCGGCGGGGGTTTCGCGCGACATGCGGCGGTGACGGTTCAGGCCTCCAGTTCCGCCAGGAAGGTCTCCGGGGTGACCGGGTAGCCCTCGGGGCTCAGGACGGCGAGGGGGCGGCCGTCGAGCAGGACCGTGGGCGTGGACGTGACGCCGGACGCGTCGAACGCGGCGGAGACCGTGCGGGCCCAGGGGACGTAGGACCCGTCGCGGACCGCCGCGTCGAAGGCGGCGCTGCGGAGGTCGGCGACGTCGGCGGCGAGGTGGAGGAGGTGCTCGGGGGCGGCGAAGGCGTCGTCGGACTCGGGCGGCTGGGAGGCGTAGAGCTGGTGCAGGTAGCGGATGAAGCAGGCGGGGCCGGCGTCGGCCGCCGCGCCGAGGGCGGCGAGGGCGCGGAGGGAGCCGGTGCCGCCCACGGCGGCGTCGAGGAAGGTGCCGAAGTGGTACTCCAGGCGGACCGTGCCCGCGTCGGCCGCGCGCTCCATGACGGTGCCCAGGCCGTTCTCCATCCGCTTGCAGGAGGGGCAACGCAGGTCGGCGAAGACGGCCAGCACGTGCGGGGCGTCGGGGCGGCCGTAGGGCAGGACGGTGGCGTCGGGACCGGTGGTGTGCGCGGGGATCATGGATCCAGGCTGGACAGCGCCCGGACGCCGCGCAAGGCGACGTGCGGTGCGCCCAGGGTGGCGGCTCCGCGGAGTGACCGCGGGAACACGGCGCCTGCGGATGCGCACCTTAGCCGATGGTGTGACCGTAGGAGACATGGATTGGGCTTCTTGGACGACGACAGGGGTGATCTCGGGGCACGGCGGCGTGCGCACCGACGAGCTCGGCGTGCTCACCGGGGATCTCACCGTCCACACCACCTGGTCCGACGGCGAGGTCCGGGTCAGCGTGCAGTACAGCGGCGCGTCGGAGTGGTTCACCGTCTCGGGGAGCCCCGCCGGGTGCGAGTCGGAACGGGCGAGCCGGGACCTGCACGAGGCGGTGGTGGAGGCGGTCCGCGGGGACACCACGGCGGTGGTGCCCGCACAGCCGTGCGGCCCGGCGTCCTGAGGGGACGGCGGCCTCGCAGGACGGCGACCCCGTAGGACGGCGGCCTCTCGGGACCGTCGCCTCATGGGACGGAGCGGCCCGCACCCCTCACCGGCGGGCCGCTTCCCTTGCCCGGGGCCGCGACGGGCCGGCCCTCAGACGCCGCCGGGGCGCCGCGCGGTCAGTTCGAAGTAGCCGAGCGCGCCGGTCACGGTGAAGAGGCGCTCGACCACGGGGTGCAGGTCCGTGCTGAGGTGGAAGGGGAGGCCGCGGGCCCGGCAGGTGCGCTGGAGGTCCAGCAGGACGTGCAGCAGGGGGGAGTCGGCGAAGGTCAGGCCGGCGAGGTCGACGACCACGGGGGAGTCCGCCTCCTCCGCCGCGCGGACGAGTTCGGCGAGCAGGGCGGAGGAGTGGCTCCAGTCGATGCTGCCGGTCAGCCGCAGGACGCGGTCGCCCGTCAGCGGGGCCCTGTCGACGTCCAGGGAGTACGAACGGTCGCCCTCGGGAGAGGGGCCGGGGCCGTGGTCTTCGTTCACGTTGTTCATGTTCACGCTCGGACTGGTTTCTGGATTCTCACTCCTTCGAGTGAGCCCGGATGGGTGAACGCGTCACGCGCGCCACGGGGGGCACGTGGAGGAGTAGTGCTATTGACTACCCGATGAGGGGGGCGGCCGCGGTGGCTCTCATGTGTGACGGCTCGTCTGTCGTGGGATGCCCGGCCAGCGCCGCGGAGGCGAGGGCGGCCATCTTCCGTCTCCTGCGCGAGCAGGCCGAGCCGTGCGATCCGACGACCGAGGCGGACGTCCTGCTCGTCGTCTCGGAGCTCGTCGCCAACTCGCAGCGCCACGCGGGTGATCGGCCCATGCTGTACGCCTTCCTGTTCTCGGGCGTCCTGGACGTGACGGTCGCCGACGGGGTCCGCTCCGGGCCGGACGACCCGGACCAGGAGAACCGGCCCTTCATGACCGCCGGCTTCGGCTGGCCGCTCGTCAATCAACTCGCCGACCTCGTGCTCGTGACGCGCCCGCTCCGGGGTGGCAAGCGCATCCGGGTCCAGATGACCCTGTGATGTCTTCAGCGTGTACCCCTCCGTCGCTCTTGCAAAGTCACTCGATTGGGTGCATAAACGTACGAGTCGAACGTATGCCTGTCATCCACGGGGTTACGCCGCGCGTGTCGCCCTGCCGGCAGGCGGCGAGCATCCCGCAGACCCCCGACCGCAGGAGACCCCCGACCATGACCGACACCGCGCTCATGCCCTTCGAGGCCGCGTTGCCCCTGATGAAGGCCGGGGCGAGGATCGCCCGGCTGGGCTGGAAGCTGGACGGCAAGCACCTGGAGTACCAGCCCGTCCGCTCCTACGTCACCGACGACGGCGAGCACCGCACGCTGGCCGCGTCGATCGTCATGCGGTACCCGGACGGGACCTGGGGGCAGTGGGAGTACAGCGCGCGCTCCCTCCTCGCCGACGACTGGTTCGTCGGCGCGTCCGGCGACCTGCCGCGGCCGGAGGAGCGCGCGCTCGACGCGCCGGAGCCGTGCGGGTGTTCGGAGGGGCGCGCGATCGTGGCCGACTACGCGAACCCGTCGCGCGCGGGTGCCTGACCGGTCCGTCGGGTCGTGCGGGGGGCGACGGGGCGGGGCGGGGTCGGGGTACGGGGGTACGCGGGTGCGCTCCGGTGCAGGCTCCGTACGGCGTCGGCGGCGGCGGCGGCGCGGCACGGTCGGGCGGGGGCCGTCCCGCGGCCTCCGGCGGGCGTTGATCAGTCGGCCGGCCGGAGTTCCGCCAGGACCGCGGTCGTCGTGCGGGCGATCAGCGCGTCGTCGTAACGGGCCTGCGGATCCCTCCGGTTGGTCATCACCGCCATCACGATCGGCGCCGACCCCCGGCCGTCGGGCCAGAGCACCGCGATGTCGTTGCGGGTGCCGTATGTGCTGCCCGCGCCCGTCTTGTCGCCGACCGTCCACCCCTTCGGCGCGCCCGCCCGGACGAGCGCGTCGCCCGTGGTGTTGCGGCGCAGCCAGTCGGTCAGGCGCGCCCGCTCCTCCGCTCCGAGGGCGTCTCCGACGGCGTACGCCCGGAGGTCCTCCGCGAAGGCGCGCGGCGTCGTCGTGTCGCGGTCGTCCCCCGGCGTCCAGTCGTTCAGCGCGGTCTCGCGACGGGCCGGCCGGGTCGTGTCGTCGCCGATCCGCCGCAGCTCCTCGCCGAACCCCCGCGGCCCGCCGAGCGCGTCGAGCAGCAGGTTCCCGGCGGTGTTGTCGCTGTACCGCACGGCGGCGTCGCACAGTTCGCCGAGCGTCATCCCCTCCCTCAGGTGCCGCTCGGTGACGGGCGAGTGCGGCACCAGGTCGTCCGCGGTGTACGCGACCACTCGGTCCGTCCCCTCCGCCCCGTGCCTCCGCAGCACCGCGCCCGCCGCGAGCGCCTTGAACGTCGACGCGTACGCGAACCGCTCCCCGTCCCGGTACGCGACCGTCCGCCCGCTCCCGGCGTCCACGGCGTACACCCCGACCCGCGCCCCGAACTCACCCTCCAGCGAACGGACTTCGCGCCCCACCTCCGCCCCCGCCGACGTCCGCGCGGGCCCCGGTGGGGGCGCCGCGTCACCACCCCCACCGCAAGCCGCGGCGAACACGAGCAGTGCGGCCGACGCCGCGGCCGTCCGGCGGGAGGGGAGGTTCATGATCCGACGGTACAGGCGTCCACCGGGTCTTCCGGGACGGCGAGTCCCCCCCGACGGCGGCCCTCGCCGTCGCGCGCGCGGGTCGGTGGGCGCACTGGCGCCCTGCGGGCGGGGCGGGGGCGCGTGGGTCGGGGGCCGGGTCGGCCGGGCGGGCGCACCTCCTCGCTCCGTTCTCGCTGCGGGGCACCCCCACCCACCCCACCCTCCGTCCGGTTCACCCCCACAGCGATGCGGCGCCTGTCGCGCAGCGACAGGACCCACTGGAGACGCCGCGCAGCGGCAGGACCCCCCGCTCCCGCCGCCCGAGCCGCGCAGCGGCGAAGCCACACTTCGGACGAGCCGCGCAGCGGCGGACCCTCGCCGGCCTGCCGCGCAGCGGCAGGACTTTGCCGCGCAGCGGCGCACTGGAACCCCCGCCCTACCGCCTGCGCCGCAGCGCGACGACCGCACCGAGCGCCGCGCCCGCGGTGAGGACGGTCAGGCCACGGAGCCAGACCGTGCCCTCGATCTGCGTGGCGAGCAGCACGCAGGAGGCCGCGGCGAGGACGGGGACCGCGGTCGGCGCGCGGAAGTGGTCGTGGGGGACCCGGTCCCGCCGCAGCACCAGCGCGGAGGTGTTGACGAGGAGGAAGACGACGAGCAGCAGCAGGACGAGCGTCGAGGCGAGCGTCGCGACGTCACCGGTCAGGGCGAGCAGCAGCGACAGCGCCGTGGTCGCGGCGATCGCCGCCCAGGGCGTGCGCCGCCCCGGCAGGACCCGCGTCAGGAAGCCGGGCAGGAGACCGTCGCGGGCCATGCCGTAGGCGAGACGGGACGACATGATGCCCGTCAGGAGCGCCCCGTTCGCCACCGCCACCAGCGCGATCGCGCTGAACAGCACGGTGGGCACCCCGCCGGCCACCCGGACCACCTCCAGGAGCGGCCCGCTGGACTCCGCCAGCTTCCCCGTCGGCACGGCGACCGCCGCGGCGACGCCGACCAGGACGTACACCACCCCCGCCGTGACCAGTGCGCCGAACAGTGCCCGCGGGTACGAGCGGCGCGGGTCGATCGTCTCCTCCGCCACGTTGACGGACGTCTCGAAGCCGACGAACGAGTAGTACGCGAGGACCGCGCCGCTCAACAGGGCCGCCGTGGGCCCCTGTTCGGCGGTGCCGAGGTCCGTGAGCCGCCCGAGGTCGCCGTCGCCGCGCAGCACGGTCCACGCGCCGAGGCCGATCACCAGGACCAGCCCGCCGACCTCGACGACCGTCGCCACCGCGTTCGCGCGCGTCGACTCGCTGATCCCGCGCGCGTTCAGCAGCGCCAGCGCGGTGAGGAACACCACCGCGACGAGCACCACCGGCAGCGTCACGAACTCGCTCAGGTAGTCGCCCGCGAAACCGCGCGCCAGCGCGCCCACCGACACGATCCCCGCGGCGAGCATGCAGAACCCGGCGAGGAAGCCGCCGAACGGGCCGTACGCCAGGTGCGCGTAGTGCGACGCCCCGCCCGCGCGCGGGTACTTCGTCACCAGCTCCGCGTACGACGCCGCCGTCAGCAGCGCCAGGCACAGCGCGACGAGCAGCGGCGCCCACACCGCGCCGCCGGACTCGCCCGCGACCTCGCCGACGAGGACGTAGACGCCCGCCCCGAGGACGTCGCCGAGGATGAAGAAGTACAGCAGCGGGGTGGTCAGGGACTTCTTGAGCGCGGTGGGCGCGGACGTGTCGGTGGTCACGGGGGGCTGGGTACCCGGTGTCGACCAGGTCAGACCGGCGATCGTCCGTCCGTGCGCGGGTTTGGCCGCCACCCGCCGCGGTACCCGTCCCCGCGGCACGACCGTCCGGCCCCGGGGAGGCGACATCACCGCGAACGTGCTGGTCGGCGCGTGCTCCTGGACCGACCCCGCGCTGGTCTCCAGCGGCTGGTACCCGCCCGGGTCCCGTGACGCGGAGGCGCGGCTGCGGCACTACGCCACCCGCTTCCCGCTCGTCGAGGTCGACGCCACCTACTACGCGCTGCCCTCGGAGCGGAACGCGAAGCTGTGGGCGGACCGCACCCCGGACGGCTTCGTCTTCGACGTGAAGGCGTTCGGCCTGCTCACCGGCCACACCGTCCGGACGGCCGCCCTCCCGCCGGAGCTGCGGCCCGCCGCCCGCGGCCGGGACCGCGTCCGCGCGGCCGACCTCCCCCCGGACGTCGTCGAGGAGGTCTGGCGGCTGTTCCGCGCGGGCGTCGCCCCGCTGCGCGAGGCCGGGCGGCTCGGCGCGGTGCTGTTCCAGTTCCCGCCGTCCTTCCGGCCCGGCGCCCGCACCCGCGCCTACGTCGAGGAGTGCGCGCAGCGCGCGGGGGCGGGGACGCGGATCGCCGTGGAGTTCCGGCACCCGGCGTGGCTCGTCCCGCCGCACCTCGGCGCCGTCACCAATTGGCTGACCCGCGGCCGCGTCCCCCTCGTCGCCGTCGACACCGCCCAGGGCCTGCCCACCTCGCTGCCCCCGGTCGCCGAGGCGACGGCCGGGGACCTCGCCGTCGTGCGGTTCCACGGGCGCAGCCCGCAGTGGGGCACCGGGAGCAAGGAGGACGCCTACCGGCACACGTACACCGAGGCCGAGCTCCACGGCTGGCTGCCGCGCGTCCACGCGCTCGCCGAACGGGCCGCGCGGGTCCACGTGCTGTTCAACAACTGCTGCGGGACGGCCGCGGTGGACGCGGCGCGGACGATGCGCGGGCTGCTCGGTCAGGACGCCGGGTAGGGGTGCTGCCGCAACAGGGTGGCCAGCTGGTGGCTGTTCACCGCCAGGGTGCGGGTGGTGCCGGTGACGGACTCGGGCGTCTCGTCGAGGTCCTGGAAGTCCGTCCCCTGCATCGCCTCGCCCACCCAGTACGTCACCGCGCCGGGCGCGAGGGAGAAGCCGACGTCGTTCAGGGCCTGGAAGAGGTCCGCGCTCACCTTGTGCGCACCGTCCTCGTTGCCGACGACCGCGACCGCCGCGACCTTGCCGTACGTCAGCAGCCGGCCCTCGTCGTCCGTCTCGGACAGCTCCGCGTCGAGCCGCTCCAGGACCCGCTGGCAGACGCTGGACGGGTGCCCGAGCCAGATCGGCGTCGCGAGGACGAGGACGTCCGCGGCCATGACCTTCTCCCGCAGCGCCGGCCACGCGTCGCCGCCGCCCATGTCGAGGCCGACCCCGGGCCGTACGTCGTGGTCGACGACGCGGACGGTCTCCACCTCCGCGCCCAGTTCGGTGAACTCCACCCCCACCTGCTCGGCGAGCAGCTGGCTGCTGGACGGCTTCGGGGAGGGGGTCAACGTGCAGACCAGGGACAGTACGCGCATGGTGCGCTCCTCACGAGGGATTCCGTTGCCCGGCATGAGTGCCCACTCCGCCCGCTTCATCACCTCTCGCACCGGGTACCCACCCGTCCGCACGCCGTAAGCCCGCGAAACGACGGAGGCCAGGGATGACGCAGAGCACGCACAGGGCGGGCTTGGACGCCGCGACCGGCGGGCGTCCGCCGAGCCTGCGACGGCCGGGGATCGTCCTCGGCATCGGCCTCGGCGGCTTCGTCGACGGCATCCTGCTGCACCAGATGCTCCAGTGGCACCACATGCTGACCAGCACCGACACCGACCGCATCGGGGTGAAGTACTACCCGGCGAACTCGGTCACCGGCCTGCAGATGAACACCGTCTGGGACGGGATCTTCCACGCCGTGTGCTGGCTGGCCGTGCTGACCGGTCTCTGCCTCCTCTACGGGCGGGTCACGCACGGACGCCGCCGGGTGTGGACCTCGGCGGCGCTGTGGGGCTGGGTCCTGGTCGGGTGGGGGCTGTTCAACCTGGTCGAGGGCGTCGTGGACCACCACCTCCTCGGCATCCACCACGTCCACGCCGGTGACCAGCAGCTCTGGTGGGACCTGGGCTTCCTCGCGCTCGGCGCGGCGCTGGTCGCCGCCGGACTGCTGGTGCAGCGGCGGGCGGTCCCGTACGAGCCCGGTGCGCGCGGCCCCGGAGCGGGCGCGTGAGCGGGCACCCCGGCGGTCACGGGGACGCCGACGGCCTTCCTTGGGACGTGCTCCTGCCCGCGGTGGGCGTGGCGCTCGTCGCCGCCGGATACCTGCTGCTCGCCGCCCGCGCCCGCCGGCTGAACCCGCGGGCGGGGTGGAGCCGGTGGCGCACCGGCTGGTTCCTGGCCGGATGCGGCCTGCTCGCGGCGGGCCTGCTGCCGCCCGTCGCCCCGTGGGCGCACGGCGACTTCCGCGGGCACATGGCCCAGCACCTGCTGATCGGCATGTACGCACCGCTCGGCCTTGTCCTCGGCGCCCCCGTCACGCTGCTGCTGCGCAACCTGCCGCCTGAGCACGGCCGACGGCTGACCGCCGTGCTGCGCAGCCGCGTCGCGCACGTCGCCGCCCACCCCGTCGTCGCGCTGCTGACCGGCGTAGGGACGCTCGTCGCGCTGTACTTCACCCCGCTGTACGACACCCTGTCCGCCGGTGGTGCGCACGGGTTGCTGCACGCGCACTTCCTGCTCGCCGGGTGCCTCTTCGCCCACGCCGTCGCCGGGCCCGAACCGGCGCCGGGCCGGTGGAGCGTGCCGCGCCGCCTGGTCGTGCTCGGCGTCGCGATCGCCGCGCACGCCCTCGTCTCCCAGGCGCTGTACGGGGGTTGGGGGACCTCCGTCCGCGCGCCGGTCGACGAGGTGCGCGGCGGTGCGGAGTTGATGTACTACGGCGGGGACATCGCCGAACTCCTGCTGGCGGGCGCGCTGGTGGCGACGTGGCGCCCGCGTCGGACCCCGGCCGGGGTCCGGCCGGCCGGTGCGCGGGGCGCTCAGTCGACGCCGGAGAGCGAGGCGTACACGACCACGTTGTCCGCGTAGGAGCGGTCGGCCTTCGAGTAGGCGCCGCCGCAGGTGATCAGCCGGAGGCCGGCGTGGTCGAGGTTGCGGTAGACCTCGACCGTCGGGAAGCGGTTCTTCGGGTACTGCGCGACCTTGTCGACGGTGAACTCCGCGGTGCGGCCGTCCTCGCGCCGCACCGCGACGGTGTCGCCGGGTTCGAGGGTGGCCAGGTCGAAGAAGACGGACCGCTCGCCGTTCCAGGTGACGTGGCCCGCGATGACCGCGGGGCCCTGGGCGCCCGGTGCGGGGCCCGGGCGGAACCAGCCGGCCTTGTCGGGGTCCTCGGGGGTCTCCATGGCGTTCCCCGCGTCGAGGCCGAGGCTCTCGAGCGGGGATCCTCGACATCAGCGCGGTCCAGCGGCGTGACCTCGCACCGCAGGTGCCCGAGCTCGCCGATCTGACCTGGTCGGACGGCTGGGCGACACAGCACACCGTTCCGGTGACATACGGGGGAGTGCCCCATGTGTTCGCCGTCGACGAAGCCGGGTCCGGTGGGGTGAAACTCATCGATGTCTCCGACGAGCGGCATCCGCGGATCC
>NZ_JBHWZH010000099.1:0-23390 GCF_042728285.1 Streptomyces sp. NPDC060194
CGACCACCCCGGGGCCCGGCCCCGTCCGCACGCCCGCGTCCCGCTCAGCCCGTGCGGAGTTCCGCCTCGATGAGGTCCGCCGCGCGGGGTGCGCCGCCCTCCGCCGCCATCTGCGCCTGGATCGCGGCGAGTCGGGCGGCGACCTCGGGGTCGCCGGCCAGGGTGAGGACCGCCTCGCGCAGGGCCTCGGGGGTGGCCTCGTCCATCGGCAGGTGGCGGGCGACCCCGAGCGCCTGGAGCATGTCCGCGTTGCCGAACTGGTCGACCGCCTGCGGGACCGCCACCATCGGGGTCGCCGAGGCGAGCCCCTCGCTGCTGCTGCCCGCCCCGGCGTGGGTGACGAACGCGTCGGCGCGGCGCAGCACGGCGAGCTGCGGCACCCAGCTGTGCACGGAGACGTTCGCCGGGATCTCCCCCAGCTCCGCCGGGTCGACGAACTTCCCGATCTGGAGCACCACGTCCCAGCCGGGCAGGTCCGCGAACGCCTCGATGCAGGCCCGGTAGAACGCGGGCTGCTTGGTGAACGCCGAGCCGAGCGAGACGAGCAGCACCTTCCGGTCGCCGGCCGGCGGCTGCCACTGCCCCAGTTCCGCCCGCTGCCCGGAACACGCACCGACGAACGAGTAGACCTCCCGGTCCACCCGGTCCGCGTGCGGCTGGAACACCTCCGGAATCAGCACGAGGCAGCGGTCGGGCCGCCCCATGAAGCGGTCGACGTCCATCCCGATCCCGTTCTCCGCGAGCCAGCCGGCGAACGTCCCGTAGAAGGCCTTGCCGCGCGGGGTCTGCTTCAGCGGGTCGAACAGCGGGGCCGCGACCTCCTCCTCGTACCCCTCCCAGGCGACCAGGCTCGGTGAGAGCTGCACGATCGGGACGTCCCAGCGGTGGGCGAGGACGCGCGCCGGGTACGCGCAGAAGTCGTACAGGACGAGGTCCGGCTCGTCCCCGGCGTACGCGGCGGCCTGCTGCGGCAGCGCCTGGAGCGCGTCGGTGAGGAACGGCTCGATGATGTCGATGAGTTCGGTGCCCCACGCGTCCGGGTCGTCGTCGGTCGGCAGCGTCGAGGTCCAGAGCTTCGGCTCCGCGCCGGTCTCGGCGACCTTCGCGGCGAACGCCTCCGGGATCGCGTACGTGACGCGGTGGCCCCGGGCGACGAGCTCGCGGATGATCTCGAGGCTCGGGTTCACGTGCCCGTGGGCGGCGATGGAGAACATGGCGATGTGGGCGCGCGGGGTGGTGGTCATGCGCCCGACGTTAGACGAGACGATACGTATCGTGCAACGCAGTTCCCGGAGCGGTTCCGACGCCCGCAGGACGCCGACGCCCTCAGCGCTGGTACCGCGCCAGCACCAGGTTCCCGTCCTCCTCCAGCCGCCGGCGCAGCTCGTCCCCGTCGATCGCCCCGCTGTAGTACTCCTGCAGCGCCGGGGTGGCGACCTTGTCCTTCCACTCCGGGTAGCCGCGCACGGACGTCGCCGGCGCGGCGACCAGGTGCTCGGCGAGCGCGGCGCCGGTGGCCCAGCCGTTCTCCGCCGTGCGCAGGGCGGGGTCCTTCAGGGCCTCGGTGCCGGTGGGCAGCATCCAGTCGCCGACGGCGAGCCGGGCCATGTTCTCCGGCCGCAGGAAGAAGTCGATGAACGCGACCGCCTCCTCCTTGTGCGGGCTGTCCTCGGCGACGGACAGCGTCTGCGGGCTGACGCCCTGGGTGAGCCCGTCCGCCCCGGCGGGCGCGGGCAGCACCTGCCAGTCGAACCCCTCCGGGGCCTGCTGCATGATCTGCTGCCGGTAGGAGAAGCCGAGCGGCACCATCGCGTACTTGCCCCCGAAGAAGCCGGGCAGGGTGTCGGAGCCGCCCATGCCGAGAGTCGCGCGGGAGGCCGAGCGGTCGGTGTTGATCTGGTCGTGGATCGTGCCGGGCACCACCTGGTCGCCCTCCCGGACGTCGACGGTGACCTTGCCGTCGTCGCCCCGTTGGAACAGCGAACCGCCGGCGGACAGCGAGAGGTTGAGGGTGGCGGAGACGGGCTCCTTCAGCGGCCAGGCGGCCCCGTAGGTCCCGTCGCGGGTCAGCCGCTCGCTCGCCGCGCGGAACTCCTCCCAGCTCCACGGCCCCTCGGGCGTGGGCACCCGGACGCCCGACTCCTTCAGCAGGGTCCGGTTCGCGATCAGCACCCGGGGCTCCTGGAGGAACGGCACCCCGTACACCCCGTCGCCGAACGTGGTGGTGCGCCAGCTGCGTTCGGGGATGTCCGCGGTGAGCCGCTCGGGCAGCAGGCCGTCGAGGTCGGCCAGGTAGCCGCCGTAGGCGAAGTCGGCGAGGTCGTCGGAGGCGTCGTGGATGATGTCGGGCGCCTCGCCGCCCTCGAAGGAGGTGAGCAGCTGGTCGTGGACGCTGTCCCAGCTGCCCTGCACGTACTCCACCCGCACGTCGGGGTGGGCAGCGTTCCACTCCGCGATCAGCTCCCTGTTGGCCTCGACGGACTCCTTCTGCCAGGCGAGGGACTGGAAGCGGAGGGTGATCGGCCCGTCCGGGTCGGGGTCGTCGCCCGAGCAGCCGGCCAGGAGCAGGGCGAGCGCGGAGCAGACGGCGGTCAGCGCGGTGGCGGCGCGGCGGGTCCGGGCGGGCTGCGAGCGGCCGCGGTGCGGCGGGCGGGCGTCCCGGTCGGCCATCAGTGCTTCACCGCCCCGGCCAGCATGCCGCCGGTGATCCGCCGCTGGATGAGCGCGAAGACCACCAGGGACGGGATCGTGGCGAGGAAAGCGGCCGCGGCGAGCGGCCCGAGGTCGGCCACCCCCTCCGCGCCGAGGAACCGGGTGAGGATGACGGGCAAGGTCTGCCGCTCCGGGGTCTTGAGCAGGACGAGCGCGAAGAAGAACTCGTTCCACGCGGTGATGAACGCGAACAGGGCGGTGGCGACGATGCCCGGCGCGAGCAGCGGCGCGGTCACCGAGACGAGCGTCCGCACCCGGCCCGCCCCGTCGACCGCCGCGGCCTCCTCCAGCTCGCGCGGGACGGCCCGGACGTAGCCGACGAGCATCCAGAGGGCGAAGGGCAGCGACCAGACCACGTAGACCATGACCAGGCCGACCAGCGAGTTGATCAGGTGCAGGTTCTTCAGGACGAGGAACAGCGGGATGATCACCAGCACGAACGGGAACGCCTGGCTGACGACCACCCAGCCGGTGGCCGCGGAGGTCAGCTTCGAGCGGTGGCGGGCCATGACGAACGCCATCGGGGTGGCGATCACCACCGCGATCACGGCCGCCCCGAGCGCCACGGTGAGCGAGTTCAGCGCGGCGTGGAGCAGCGGCTGCTCGTCGAACGCCTGGCGGAAGTTGTCGAGCGTCGGGTGGAGCGGGATCCAGGTGGGGTCGAGCTTGCCCAGCTCCTGGGCCGGCTTGAAGGCGGTCGAGACCAACCAGAGGAACGGGAAGGCGAGGAAGACGAGGTACGCGAGCAGGGCGGCGTACTGGCCCGCCCGGGCCGGCCTCGACGTGCGCATCGTCACTGGTCCTCACTCCCCCGCAGCCGGCCGACCAGGTAGCACGCGAGGAGTACCGAGATGACGGCGACCATCACGCAGCCCATCGCCGCCGCGTACCCGAACTGGCCGTAGCGGAAGGCCTCCTCGTAGGCGAAGAGCATCGGCAGCCGGGTGCGGCCGCCGGGTCCGCCGCTGGTCAGCACGTAGACCAGGGCGAAGGAGTTGAAGTTCCAGATGAAGTTGAGCGCGGTGATCGCGAGCGCGATCGGCTTGATCGCGGGCCAGGTCACCACGCGGAAGCGGCGCCAGGCGCCCGCGCCGTCCATCGCGGCGGCCTCGTGGAGCTCGCGCGGGGTGTTCTGGAGGCCGGCGAGCAGGGTGACGGTGGTCTGCGGCATCCCGGCCCAGATGCCGACGACGATCACGGCGGGCAGCGCGGTGGCGAGTCCGGTGAGCCAGTCGCGGCCCTCGCCGAGGCCGAGTTCGCGGATCGTGTCGTTGAGGATGCCCGCGTCGGGGTTGTAGACGAGCCGCCACATGATGCCGACGACCACCTCGGGCATCGCCCACGGGACGATCGCGAGCGCGCGGGCCGCCCAGCGGAAGCGGAGGTTCTCGTTGAGGAGCAGCGCGAGGCCGAGCGCCAGGAGGAACTGCGGGACGGTGACGCCGACCGCCCAGACCAGACCGATCCGGAACGAGTCCCAGAACAGGGTGTCCTTGAGCAGGTCCTGGAAGTTCAGGAGCCCGATCCAGCGGGTCGGCTGGGTACGCCCCGACTGGGCGTCGGTGAACGCGAGCGCGACGCCGTAGAGGAGCGGGCCGACGCTGAGCAGCAGGATCGGGATCAGCGCGGGCAGCACGAGGAACCAGGCCCCGTGGTCCCGCCGTGCGGCATCCCGGGCTCCTGACCGCGCCTTTGCGGTCGTCATCGTCACGTGGGCGGCTCCTCAGGGCTCCGACGGCCTCGTCATCGTGCGGACGCGGCGGGGACTTCGTCATGGCGACCTGCAGGAATGCGAGACTTGAGGCGGACGCGGTCCGATCCGCGCCGTGCCACCGGCCGGCCCGGACCGCCGGAGCGACGGAAGGGATCGGACGGCCATGGACGAGGCACGGGCACGCGGGGTACTGGCGCGGGCGGGGATCGCCGCCGTGCTGGACGAGTCGGGCGCCGCCGGCAGCCGAACGGGCCCCTCGCTCGGGTCCGGCCCGGGGGCCGCGGAGGCGGGCGACGACACCGCGGCGGTGGCGGCCTCGCCCGCGGACCGCGCGCTCGCCGCGCGCGCGGAGCTGCTGTCGCTCGGCGAGAACGCGGTGTTCGCCGTCGGGGACGTCGTCGTCAAGGTCGGCCGCTCCGCGCCGGGGCTGCGGGAGCGGGCCACGCGCGAGCTGGCCGTCGCCGGGTGGCTGGAGACGGCCGGAGTCCCCGCCGTTCGGGCCGCGCACGGTGAGCCGCTGGTGGCCGACGGGCACCCGGTGACGCTGTGGCACCGGCTCCCGGACGCCGTACGCCCCGCCGGGGCGGCCGACCTCGCGCCGCTGCTGCGCGCCGTGCACGCGCTGCCCGAGCCGCCGCTGGCGCTGCCGCGCCGGGAGCTGCTCGGCGGGGTCGAGCGCTGGCTCGACCTGGCCGGGGACGCCGTCGACCCCGCCGACGCGGACTACCTGCGCGCCCGCCGCGACGGCTTCGCGCCCGCGGCCGCCGCCCTCACCCCGCACCTGCCGCCGGGCCCGATCCACGGTGACGCGCTCCCCCGCAACGTCGTGGTCGGCCCCGAGGGCCCGGTCCTGGTCGACCTGGAGACGTTCTCCGCCGACCTGCGCGAGCACGACCTCGTCGTCCTCGCCCTGTCCCGCGACCGCTACGGCCTCGACCCGGCCGCGTACGACGCCTTCACCGCGGCCTACGGCTGGGACGTCCGCGAGTGGGACGGCTGCGAGGTGCTGCGCGGCGCGCGCGAGACCGCCAGCTGCGCCTGGGTCGCGCAGCACGCCCCCACCAACCCCCGCGCACTCGCCGAGTTCCGCCGCCGCGTCGCCTCGCTGCGCGACGGCGACGCCACCGTCCGCTGGCACCCGTTCTGAGGCGGGTGCCCCCGCCGGTCCTCACAGGTCCCGGCCTCACACGTCCCGGCGCCGCACAACGAGCACCGCGACGACCGCCGCTGCGGCGGCCCACCCGCCGTACACGAGCCACGCCTCGGTGACGCTCGGCAGGTCCCCGCCGGTGCCGAAGCTCCGCCGCGGGTTCGTCACCAGCCGCTGCCAGGCGATGAGCGGCAGCGCCTCGCCGACCTCCGCTGTTCGCGCCTCTCGCGGACGCCGGCCGCCCCCTCCGCCCCGTCACCGCGCCCGGGGCGCGTGCGTGGCGTCCGGGCGCCCGTCCGGGACGCCGCCGCCCTGGCGGGGCCGGGGCAGCGCTGCCGCGCGCGGCAGCTCGCGCAGGGGCCACGCGGGGTCGATCGTCGCGTCCGACGACCCCTTGCGCCGGCGGAAGGACTCGAAGTCCGCGGCCCAGGCGGCGTACCACTCCACCTGGTGGTCGTGGAGGTCGTCCGGGGTCAGCGCGGCGATCCAAGGGTGCCGGTCGGCTATCGCGCACCCGACGAGCACCGCGGCGAGCGCGTCCGCGCCCGCCTCGTGCGCCGCGGAGAGCCGCACGCCGTACTCGGCGCACGCGGCCTCCAGGGTGCGCTTGCCGCGGCGGTACTTGTCGACCGCGCGGTCGATGGTGAGGGGGTCGACGACGGGGCCCGGCGCCGCGCCGCCGAGCCGCTCGCGCAGCGACGGCAGCGCGTGACGCCGCAGTTCGGCCGCCAGGAGGGAGAGGTCGAAGGCCGCGTTGTACGCCGCGACCGGCACGCCCGCCCGCCAGTGGCCGGCCAGCGCGTCCGCGATCTCGTCGGCGACCTCCGCCGCCGGCCGCCCCTCGGCCCGCGCCCGCGCGTCGGTGACGCCGTGGACCGCCGTCGCGTCCGCCGGGATGGGGACCCCGGGGTCGGCCAGCCACTCGCGCAGGCCGACGGTCTCCCCCGCCCGCACCTCGACGACCGCCGCGGTGACGATGCGCGAGGTGCCCGGATCGGTGCCGGTGGTCTCCAGGTCGAACCCGATCAGCAGGTCCCGGTGCCAGCCCGTGGTCATGGCGGCTCTCCTTAGCTGTGGCACGTGGTGCGGGTGTGCGTTCCCCAGTGGCTACCCACCCTCGCACGCCCCACTGACAATCCACCGAGCCGGACGGATCCCCCGAATCCACACCTGTCGGACCTTCAGGACACCGGCCGCGAATCCCCCCACGCGAGCTCGAACTCCTCGCGGTACGTCTCGAACAGACCGTGCTCGCCCGCCGGCTCCCCCGCCCTGACCACCCGGCCCCCGCCGCGCAGGACGAGCACCGGCGCCTCCATCCCGCGGGTCCGCCGCAGGTACGACTGCACGAGCGACACGCCGTCGGCCCCGTCCCCGTCGACCTGGTACGCGGTGAAGCGCGGCGTCTCGTCGAAGACGTGGATCTCGAACGCCCCCGGGTCCCGCAGCCGCGACCGCACCCGCCGCATGTGCAGGATGTTGGTCTCGACGGCCCGGCTCAGCTCGCCCTTGCGCAGGCCCAGTTCCCGCTCGCGCCGCTTGATCGCGCTGGAGGCGGGGTTCAGGAACAGCAGCCGCACCCGGCAGCCGGACTCCGCCAGCCGGATCAGCCGCCGCCCGGAGAAGTTCTGCACGAGCAGGTTGAGCCCTATGCCGATCGCGTCGAGCCGCCGCGCCCCGCCGAAGATGTCCTCGGCCGGGAAGCGCCGCAGCAGGCTGACCCGGTCCGGGTGGACGCCGACGACGTCCGCGTACCGGTCCCCCACGAGGCTCTCGACGGCGTCCACCGGCAGCCGCCGCCCGGCCGGCAGGTCGCCGCCGGAGCCGAGTATCGCGAGCAGCCGGGACGCGGCCCGCTCGGCCTGCGCGAGGACGGTCTCGGACAGCGCCCGGTTGCGGGAGACGACGTTGCGGGTGACCTCCAGCTCGTCGAGGGCCAGCTCGACGTCCCTGCGGTCGTCGAAGTACGGCTCGAAGCAGGGCCAGTGCTGGACCATCAGCTCGCGCAGCTGCGGCAGGGTGAGGAAGCTGAGGACGTTGTCGTCGGCCGGGTCGAGCAGGTACCCCTTGCGGCGGCTCACCTCGCGGACGGCGACGGCCCGCTGCACCCACTCCTGCCCGGCGTGCCCCGCCGCGGCGATGACCCAGTCGTCGCCGTGCACCGGCTCGTAGATGGGCCGCAGGACGGCGGAGACCACCGCCCGCAGCCGCTGCTCGACCAGGTTGAGCCAGATGTAGGCCCGTCCGGCGCGCCGGGCGCGGGTGCGGACCTCGTCCCAGGCCTCGGTGTCCCAGTCCAGCTCGGGGCCGATCTGCGTCACCGTCTCCATCGGGCGGGCCACGGAGACCGCGCCGGGCGGGACGTCCGGCGCGTCCCCCTCCTGGCCGCCGTCGCCAGGGGGCAGCTCAAGACCTCCCGAGCTCACCCGCGCAACCCCTTCCACGTCCCCGAGCAGATTCCCCCTCGGCCAGGCCGTCGGGGCCGGCCCGCGGACAGGCGACCGGTTCCCCGTTCAACGATCAAGGAAGACTACTCCGGCAGTGTAGGGGGGTGCACCCGGATGGTGTCACTCCTCCACGAGTTCTCCGAAGTCGGCAGTGGTTCCTCCGAATTGGGGCAGACTCTCGCCGGAACAAGCCCATGTCGAGCCCATGATGCCGGGCCCGGGGTGCCAAGGGTGGGAGAGACGACGCATGCAGGTCTGGCCGGGACAGATGTATCCGCTGGGCGCCACGTACGACGGCGCCGGCACCAACTTCGCGGTCTTCTCCGAGGCAGCGCACCGCATCGAGCTGTGCCTGCTCCACGACGACGGCTCGGAGACCGCGGTGGAGCTGCGCGAGACGGACGCGTTCGTCCGGCACGCCTACCTGCCCGGCATCATGCCGGGGCAGCGCTACGGGTTCCGGGTGCACGGCCCGTACAACCCGCGGAACGGCGAGCGCGCCAACTCCGCGAAGCTGCTGCTCGACCCCTACGCCAAGGCGATAAGCGGACAGATCGACTGGAACGAGACGGTCTACGGCTACCACTTCGGCAAGCCCGACTCCCGCAACGACCTGGACTCCGCGCCGCACACCATGGCCTCGGTCGTCATCAACCCGTACTTCGACTGGGGCGACGACCGCCCGCCGCGCCACGCCTACCACGAGACGGTCATCTACGAGGCGCACGTCAAGGGCCTCACCATGCTCCACCCGGACCTGCCCGAGGACATGCGCGGGACGTACGCCGCCCTCTCCCACCCGGCGATCATCGACCACCTGACGCAGCTCGGCGTGACCGCCGTCGAGCTGATGCCGGTCCACCAGTTCGTCAACGACCACCGGCTGGTCGACATGGGCCTGAACAACTACTGGGGCTACAACACGATCGGCTTCTTCGCCCCGCACAACACCTACGCCTCCTGGGGCGACCGCGGCGAGCAGGTGCTGGAGTTCAAGCAGGCCGTCAAGGCGCTGCACGAGGCGGGCATCGAGGTCATCCTCGACGTGGTCTACAACCACACCGCCGAGGGCAACCACCTCGGGCCCACGCTCTCCTTCCGCGGCCTGGACAACGCGTCCTACTACCGCCTGGTCGAGAACGACCGCCGCCACTACATGGACACCACCGGCACCGGCAACTCGCTCCTGATGCGCTCCCCGCACGTCCTGCAGCTCATCATGGACTCGCTGCGGTACTGGGTCACCGAGATGCACGTCGACGGCTTCCGCTTCGACCTCGCCGCCACCCTCGCCCGGCAGTTCCACGAGGTGGACCGGCTCTCGTCGTTCTTCGACCTCGTGCAGCAGGACCCGGTCGTCAGCCAGGTGAAGCTGATCGCCGAGCCCTGGGACGTCGGCGAGGGCGGCTACCAGGTGGGCAACTTCCCGCCGCTGTGGACGGAGTGGAACGGCAAGTACCGCGACACCGTCCGCGACATGTGGCGCGGTGAGCCGCGCACTCTGGCGGAGTTCGCCGGCCGGCTCACCGGCTCCTCCGACCTCTACCAGGACGACGGCCGCCGCCCGCTCGCCTCGGTCAACTTCGTCACCTGCCACGACGGCTTCACCATGCACGACCTGGTCTCGTACAACGAGAAGCGCAACGACGCCAACGGCGAGGACAACCGGGACGGCGAGAGCCACAACCGCTCGTGGAACTGCGGCGCGGAGGGCGAGACCGACGACCACGAGATCCTCGACCTGCGCGGCCGCCAGATGCGCAACATCATGGCCACCCTGCTGCTCTCCCAGGGCGTGCCGATGATCTCCCACGGCGACGAGTTCGCCCGCACCCAGCACGGCAACAACAACGCCTACTGCCAGGACAGCGAACTGGCCTGGGTGCACTGGCCGGAGCCCGGCGAGGAACCGGCACCGCTCCTGGAGTTCACCCGCGCGATGGTGCGGCTGCGCCGCGAGCACGCCGTCTTCCGCCGCCGCCGCTTCTTCCACGGCCGCCCCGTCGCCGGCACCCACGACGACCTCTCGGACATCGCCTGGTTCACCCCCGAGGGCGAGGAGATGAAGGGCGAGGACTGGCAGGCCGCGCACGCCAAGGCGCTCACCGTCTTCCTCAACGGCCACGCCATCAGCGAGCCGGGCCCGCGCGGCGAGCGGATCACCGACGACTCGTTCCTGCTGATGTTCAACGCGAGCGCCGAGACGATCGACTTCGCCGTCCCCGTCGACCACGGGCGGCAGTGGCAGGTCGTCGTCGACACCTCCGAGGCCCAGGGCGTCCCGCCGGGCGAGGGCCCCAAGGTCGCCCAGGGCGAGCACGTCACCCTGGTGGGCCGCTCCCTGGTGGTGCTGCAGCGCCCCGCCTGATCCGGGCTCCGGTGGGGCCGTACGGGCGTCAAGCGCGTACGGCCCCACCACTCGTACTGGTGTATCGGCGTCTCGTACACGCACAGAACGCCCGTCACGGGGTACGTCTGTTCGCATGACGCCCACCGCGACCTACCGCCTCCAACTCACCCCGGAGTTCCCCTTCTCGGCGGCGACGGCCGCCGTCCCCTACCTGGCCTCGCTCGGCATCTCCCACCTGCACCTGTCGCCCGTCCTGGAGGCCGTCCCCGGCTCCACCCACGGCTACGACGTGACCGACCCGGGCCGGGTGCGCGCGGAGCTGGGCGGCGAGGACGGCCTGCGCGAGCTGTCGAGGACCGCCCGCGAGCACGGCCTGGGTCTCGTCCTGGACATCGTCCCGAACCACATGTCCGCCTCCCCGAAGCACAACCACGCCCTCTGGGAGGTCCTCCGCGAGGGCCCGGACTCCCCCTACGCCCGCTGGTTCGACATCGACTGGGAGGCGGCCGGCGGGCAGCTCCTGATGCCGGTGCTCGGGGGGCGGGTCGGCGGGGAGCTGGAGCACCTGAAGGTCGACGGCGACGTCCTGCGCTACCACGACCACGCGTTCCCGCTGCGGGCCGGCACCGAGAAGCTGCCGCTGCCGGAGCTGCTCGACGCCCAGTGGTACCGGCTGGGCTGGTGGCGGCTGGCCCGCACCGAGCTGAACTACCGGCGCTTCTTCACCATCTCGGAGCTGATCGGCGTCCGCGTGGACGACGAGGAGGTCTTCCGCGCCACCCACGGCACGATCCTGCGGCTGCTCGACGAGGGTGTGGCGGACGGCCTGCGGATCGACCACCCCGACGGGCTGGCCGACCCCGAGGGCTATCTGCGCCGGCTCCACGAGGCCTCCGGCGGCCGGTGGACGGTGGTCGAGAAGATCCTCACCGACGGCGAACCGCTCCCGGCCTCCTGGCCGGTCGCCGGCACCACCGGCTACGACGCGCTGCGGCACGTGGACGGCCTGTTCACCGACCCCGTCGGCACAGGCGGGCTCCTGGACCACTACCGCGCCTACGCGAGCCCCCCGGGCGATCGCGGAGGCTACTGGCAGGCGACCGTCCGGCGGGCCGCGTACAAGGTGGTCACCCACGAACTGGCCGCCGAGGTCGACCACCTCACCCGCGCGGCCGCCGCCCTGTGCGCGACCGACCCGGCCCTGCGCGACCACGCCCCCTGGGCGCTGCGCACCGCGCTGCGCGAGCTGATGGTCCGGGTGCCGGTCTACCGCCCCTACGGCCCCGGCGACGAGGACGTCCTGACGCCGGGCGCGGCCGAGGAGGCGAGGGCCGCGTTCGTGGTCCCCGAGGAGGCCACCGCGGTCGACGCCGTACGGGACCTGGCGCTCGGCCGGCTCGGCGACACCCCGGCCCACCTGTCGTTCATGGCGCGCTTCGCCCAGACGGTGTCCGCGCTGCACGCCAAGTCGGTCGAGGACACCGCGTTCTACCGCTACCCCGTGCTGCTCTCGACCACCGAGGTCGGCGGGAACCCCGGTCGGCCCGGTGTCACCCAGGAGGAGTTCCACGCCTTCTGCGGCCGCCTCCAGCGCGACTGGCCGGAGACCGGCACGGTCCTGTCCACGCACGACACCAAGCGCAGCGCGGACGTCCGCGCCAGGATCGCGCTGCTCAGCGAGTGCCCCGAGCGCTGGGCGGAGCTGCTCGGCGGCCTGGACGGCGCGCAGGCCCCCGACCCGCATCTGGCGTGGGCGGCCTGGCAGACCGCGGTCGGCCTCGGCCTGCCCGACGCCGGTCGGCTCGGCGACGCGCTGCTCAAGCACGCCCGCGAGGCCGGGCTGCACACCAGCTGGACGGAGCAGGACCCGCTCTACGAGGACTCCGTGCGGGCGTTCGTCGAGGCGGGCCCCGCCGGGCCCGCCGGGTACACGGTGGCGCTGTTCGACGAGACGCTGTCCCCCTACGTCCGGGCGAACGTCCTGGGCACCGCGCTGCTGCACCTGACCATGCCCGGCGTCCCGGACGTGTACCAGGGCACCGAGCAGCTGTCGCTCACCCTGGTCGACCCCGACAACCGCCGGCCGGTGGACTTCGAGGCCCCCGAGGACGTCCCCGCCAACGGGCTGGCGCTCGAGAAGCACGCCCTGACGACCGCCGCCCTGCACCTGCGCCGCGACCGCCCCGAGCTGTTCGGCGCGCAGGCCGCGTACACCCCGCTGGCGGCCGACGGGCCGGCGGCTCAGCACTGCGTCGCCTTCGTGCGCTCCGGGGCCGTCCTGACGGCCGTCACGCGGCTCTCCCTGCGGCTGGAGGAGGCCGGGGGCTGGCGGGACACCCGCCTCACGCTCCCGGAGGGCCGCTGGGGCGACGCGCTGGCGCCGGACCGGCACTGGGAGGGCACGGTCGACCTGGCGGAGCTGCTCGGGGAGCGGCCGGTGGCGCTGCTGCGCAAGGTCTGAGGCGCCGGCGGGCGGCGGGACCCCGCGCGGGGGTCCGGCCGCCTGACGGTCCGTCAGCCCAGCACGCCCACGAGCGTGCGCCCTGACGACCCGTCAGCTTACGTAAGGCCGTCAGCGGGCGGTGAGCCGGAAGACCATCTGGCCGAACCCGATGTGGTCGCCCTCCCGGACGAGCGCCGTCCCGGTCACCCGCCGCCCGTTGACCGTGGTCCCGTTGGTCGATCCCAGGTCCCGCAGCACCCACGCCCCGCTCCGCAGCACCAGCTCGGCGTGGACCCGCGACACGGTGTCGTGGCTCAGCCGCAGCCCGTTCGACGGGTCGCGCCCGATCCGCAGCGGGTAGGGCCCGGGCTCCGGGAGCATCAGCTTCGGCAGCCGCTCCGCCTGCCAGGCCCGCCGCATCCGCTCAGGGAACCCGGAGACCGCGGACACCGCGCCGAACATCCGCTCGGACCACCCGCCGCCCTCCGGCCGCAGGTCCGCCGTCAGCAGCCGCAGATCCTCCGACCGCCTTGCCGCGAGAGCGAGTTCCATCCGCCGCACGAACGTGTCGTGCGACAGCTTCCCCTGCGCCGCGCCCTCCCGCAGCACGTCGAGCACCCGGTCCCGCTCGGCGTCGGACGGCCGAGCGGGGAAGGGGTGGAACTCGAAGGACGACGTCACAGGGCTGATTGTCGGCCAGCGCGCCGCGGTGTGTCCACAAGGTGTCGTCCGGCCACCCGCGCGGGAGGGCGCCGAGATCGCCCCGCTGACCCTACGCTGGGCACTCTGCTGCAGGCGAAGGGGGCAATCGATGCTGTTCGAGGTATGGGCACCGCGCGCGGAGCGCGTCGAGATCGAGGTCGACGGCGACCGGCACACGCTGGACAACGACCCGCAGCGCAGGGGCTGGTGGACCGTCGAGGCCCCCGCCCAGGACGGCTCGCGCTACGGCTACTCCCTCGACGGCGGCCCCCTGATCCCCGACCCCCGCTCCCGCCGCCAGCCCGAGGGCCCCGACGGCCCGAGCGCCGTCGTCGACCACGACCTCTTCGCCTGGTCGCACGAACGCCCCGCGCACGACTCCCTGCAGTCGGCCGTCGTCTACGAGCTCCACGTCGGCACCTACACCCCCGAGGGCACGCTGGATGCCGCCGCGGCCCGCCTCCCCGAACTGGTCGAACTCGGCATCACACACGTCGAGTTGATGCCGCTGTGCCCCTTCCCCGGCACCCACGGCTGGGGCTACGAGGGCGTCTCCCTGTGGGCCGTCCACGAGCCCTACGGCGGCCCCGAGGCCCTCAAGCGGTTCGTGGACGCGGCGCACGGCCAGGGCCTCGCCGTCGTCCTGGACGTGGTCCACAACCACCTGGGCCCCACCGGCAACTACCTGCCCCAGTACGGCCCTTACTTCACCGACACCCACCACACGCCCTGGGGCGCGGCCGTCAACCTCGACGCCCCCGGCTCCGACGAGGTCCGCGCCTACCTGCTGGGCAGCGCGCTGGCCTGGCTGACCGACTACCGGATCGACGGGCTGCGCCTGGACGCCGTGCACGCCCTCGCCGACGACCGGGCGCTGACGTTCCTGGAGGAGCTCTCGGCCGCGACCGACGCGCTGCCGGGCACCCCGCGCTTCCTGATCGCCGAGTCCGACCTCTGCGACCCGCGCACCACCACCCCGCGCGAGCGCGGCGGACTCGGCCTGCACGCCCAGTGGAACGACGACTTCCACCACGCCCTGCACACCACCCTGACCGGCGAGAGCGCCGGGTACTACGCCGACTTCGCCCGCGCCCCGCTCGCCGGGCTCGCCAAGACCCTCACCGACGTCTTCTTCCACAACGGCACCTGGTCGTCGTTCCGCGAGCGCCACCACGGCCGCCCCGTGCACCGCGCCGGCACCCCCGCGCACCGCTTCCTCGGCTACGCCCAGACCCACGACCAGATCGGCAACCGCGCCCTCGGCGACCGGCTCGCCGCCTCCCTCTCCCCCGGCCTGCTCGCCTGCTCCGCGGCGCTCACCCTGACCGGCCCGTTCGTGCCGATGCTGTTCATGGGCGAGGAGTGGGGCGCGAGGACCCCCTGGCAGTTCTTCACCGACCACCGGGACCCCGAACTCGCCGAGGCCGTACGGCAGGGGCGCCGGCGGGAGTTCGCCGCGCACGGCTGGGCCGAGGAGGAGATCCCCGACCCGCAGGACCCCGCCACCCGCGACCGCTCCGTCCTCGACCGCGCCGAGCGCGACCAGGAGCCGCACGCCCGCCTGCTCGCCTGGCACCGCCGGCTCATCGCCCTGCGCCGCGCCCACCCCGACCTGACCGACCCCGACCTCGCGTCGGTGCGGGTGGCGTACGACGAGACGGCCCGCTGGATCGCCTTCCGGCGCGGCGACATCCGCGTGGTCGCCAACTTCTCCAAGGACGCCGTGGAGGTCCCCCTCGGCGGCGAGAGCACCCGCGTCCTCGCCGCCTGGCAGCCCGTCGAACTGCCGGGCCCGGACGGCGTCCTGACCCTCCCGGCCGAGTCCTGCGCGCTGCTGCAGTGACGGTGCGCGCGCCCCGCGGGGACGCGGCCTACTCCACCGGCGCCAGCTCCCGCGGGGTCGCGTTCAGGCGGCGTCCGCCGTCCTCGGTGACCGTCATGATGTCCTCGATCCGCACCCCGAACCGCCCGGGCAGGTAGACGCCGGGCTCGATGGAGAAGCACATGCCGGGGAGGAGCTCCTGCTCCTCCCCCTCCACCACGTACGGCGGCTCGTGGGTCGAGACGCCGATGCCGTGCCCGGTGCGGTGGATGAACCGGTCGCCGTAGCCGAACTCGGTGATCACCGCGCGGGCCGCCCGGTCCACGTCCTGCAGGGCCACGCCCGGGCGGACCGCGGCGCAGGCCGCCTGCTGCGCCTCGCGCACGATGTCGTGGACCCGCTGCTCCTCGGCCGTCGGCTCCCCGACGTGCACGGTCCGCGAGGTGTCGGACCCGTACCCCCCGAGGAGTCCGCCGAAGTCGAGCACGACCATGTCGCCGCGCTCGATGACGCGTTCGCCGGCCTCGTGGTGCGGGTCCGCCCCGTTCGGGCCGGAGCCGACCACGGTGAAGTCGACCTGCTCGTGCCCGAACCGCCGCAGCAGCGCGTCGAGTTCGGCGGCGATGTCGCGCTCGCGCCGCCCGGAGAACCGGACCTTGAGGATCTCCCCGTAGGTCGCGTCCGCCGCCGCCCCGGCCGCGGCGAGGCGTTCGAGCTCGGCGGCGTCCTTCACCGCGCGCAGCATCGGCAGCGCGCGGCTGAGCGGCGCGTAGGCGGCGTCGGGGACGCGCTCGCCGAGGGAGAGCAGGTGCAGCGCCCAGGCGTTGTCGCTGACCCCGAACCGGCCGCCGCCGAGGAGCGGGGCGGTGAGCGCGTACGGGTCCTGGGCGTCGGTCCAGTCCCGCAGGGCGAGCGCGGGCGCGCCGGCCGCCTTCGCGGCGTCGGGCGCCTCCAGCGCGGGCACGACGAGCTGCGGCTCGCGGCCCTCGGCGAGGACGAGGAGGGTGAGCCGCTCGGTCTCGGCGGGCGGCCGGTAGCCGGTGAGCCACGTGAGGTCCGGGCCCGGCGCGATCAGCAGCCCGGCGAGTCCGGCCGCGCTCGCGGCGAGTGCGGCGCGCTCCATGCGGGCGCGGTAGTCGTCGACGGTGAAGGGGGTGAAGTCCATTCCGTCATCCTGGTCGCCGGAGGACCGCCGGCGCGAGGCGATATCGAGCGGGTGCCGCCTCAGCCGCCGAACCGGCGGACGTAGGACTTCTGCCAGGGCGTCTCGACCGCCCGCCGGTCGTAGCGGCTCCGCACGTAGGCGACCGCCCGCTCCGGGGGGACGCCGTCCAGGACGGCCAGGCAGGCGAGCGCCGTGCCGGTGCGGCCGCGGCCGCCGCCGCAGGCGAGCTCGACGCGCTCGTCCGCGGACCGCTCCCAGACCTCCGCCAGCACCGACCGGGCCTCCGCGCGGTCCGACGGCAGCCGGAAGTCGGGCCAGCGCAGCCAGCGCGCCTCCCAGGGCTGCGGCGGGGGCGCGGCGCCGAGCAGGTAGACGCCGAAGTCCGGCCGTGCGGCGTCCTCGGCGAGCGGCCGCCGCAGCCCCCGGCCGCGCACCAGCCGCCCCGAGGGCAGTTCGAGCACTCCCGTCGCACCCTTGTCCCAGGTCATCCCTCGACCCTAGGACCGCGGTCGCCGCCGTGGACCTGAACGGCCGCTTCCGTCAGCGCGTCGAGGACCGGCCGGATCAGCGGGTGGCCCTCCGCGCCCCGCCGCACCGCCGCGAACACCCGCCGGGTGGGCGCGGTCCCGTCCACCGGGCGGACCGCCGCCCCCGCCGGGTCGAGGCCCCGCAGCGCAGAGCGCGGCACCAGGGCGACGCCCGCGCCCGCACCGGCGAGCGCGACGACCGCGCGGAAGTCGTCGGAGGAGTGCGTGAGGCGCGGCTCGAAGCCCGCGAACTCGCAGGCGAGCACCACCACGTCGTGGCAGGGGTTGCCGGGGTAGGGCCCGATCCAGTCGTCCTTGGCGAGCCCGGCCAGCGGCACCCGCTCGCGCACCGCCAGCGGATGCCCGGCCGGCAGCACGGCGTCGAACGGCTCGGCGTGGAGCGGCACCCGGGCCAGCCGCCGGTCGTCGGCGTCGGGCGCGCCCCGGTACTCCACCGCGACGGCCACGTCGACCTGCCGGTCGAGGACCATCGGCAGGCTCGCGTCACCCTCCGCGTCCCGCACCCGGACCTCGATCCCGGGCCGGGTCGCGGCCAGCGCGGCGATCGCGGGGGCGACGACCAGGCCGATGCCGGTCGCGAACGCGGCGACGGTCACGACACCGGCCGTCCCCGCGTCGTACGCGGCGAGCTCGGCCTCGGCCCGCTCCAGGGTGGCGAGCACGGTGTGGGTGTGGGCCAGCAGGATCTCGCCGGCCGCGGTCAGCGTGACGCCGCGCGCGCCGCGCTCGACCAGCCGGTGGCCGGTCTCCTGTTCCAGCGCGGCGAGCTGCTGGGAGACGGCGGAGGGAGTCAGGTACAGCGCGGCGGCCGCCGCGGTCACCGTGCCGTGGTCGGCCACCGCTCGCAGGATGTGCAACCGCCGCGCCTCGATCATGCGGCCATTGTCCCAGGCCGCGGGGGCGGGCCGGAGGGCGCACGCCCCCGGCGGCCTCAGACCGCCTCGCGCTCCAGCGCGGCGCGGGCGTCGACGAACGCGTCCACCGCGCGGTCGACGTCCTCCGCGGAGTGCGCGGCCGACAGCTGCACCCGGATCCGCGCCTGCCCCTGCGGCACGACGGGGAACGAGAACCCGATCACGTACACCCCGCGCTCCAGGAGCAGCTCGGCGAGGCGCCCGGCCTTCGCCGCGTCGCCGATCATGACGGGGGCGATGGGGTGGTCGCCCGGCAGGATCTCGAAGCCGGCCTCGGTCATCCGCGACCGGAACCGCGCGGTGTTCGCGGCCAGCTGCTCGCGAAGCCCGCCGGAGGTCTCCAGGAGGTCGATGACCTTCAGCGAGGCGGCGGCGATGACGGGCGCGAGGGTGTTGGAGAACAGGTACGGGCGCGAGCGCTGCCGCAGCAGGGCGACGATCTCCGCGCGGGCGGCGACGTAGCCGCCGGAGGCCCCGCCGAGCGCCTTGCCGAGCGTGCCGGTGATGATGTCGACCCGGTCCATGACGCCGTGCAGCTCGGGGGTGCCGCGGCCGCCGGCGCCGACGAAGCCGACCGCGTGCGAGTCGTCGACCATCACCATCGCGTCGTAGCGCTCGGCCAGGTCGCAGATCTCCGCGAGCGGGGCGACGTAGCCGTCCATCGAGAAGACGCCGTCCGTGACGATCAGCCGGCGGCGGGCGTCGGCGGACTCCTTCAGTCGCTGCTCCAGCTCGGCCAGGTCGCGGTTGGCGTAGCGGTAGCGGCGGGCCTTCGACAGGCGGATGCCGTCGATGATCGAGGCGTGGTTCAACGCGTCGGAGATGACGGCGTCCTCGGGGCCGAGGAGGGTCTCGAAGACACCGCCGTTGGCGTCGAAGCAGGAGGAGTAGAGGATCGTGTCCTCCTGGCCGAGGAAGCCCGACAGCCGCGCCTCCAGCTCCTTGTGCACCTCCTGGGTGCCGCAGATGAAGCGGACGGAGGCCATGCCGTAGCCCCACCGGTCCAGCGCCTCATGCGCGGCGGCGAGGACCTCGGGGTGGTCGGCGAGACCGAGGTAGTTGTTCGCGCAGAAGTTCAGGACCTCGCCGCCCTCGACGCCGCCGCTGACCCCGACCCGGGCGTTCTGCGGGGTGCTGATGACACGTTCGGGCTTGTGCAGCCCGGCGGCCTTGATCTCGTCGAGGGTGGCACGCAGGTCGTCGCGTACGGAGTCGAACATGGGGTGATTCCTCCGGGGTGGTTGGGGGGCGGAGCGGGGAGGGCGGCGTACGGGGCGGGCGACAAACCGGACGGGGCGGTGCGATGCGGTAACGGCACGAAGCGGCGGGGACGGGCCCGGTTCGGGCGCTACGAGGGGTCCTGGTCGGGGCGGGTGCGGGGCGAGTATGCGAGCCTGCTCGGGGCGGGTGCGGGGGTGCCATGCGAGCCTGGTCGGAACCGGTTCGAGCCCTGCGAGCAAGCCTGGTCGAGGGGGCGCGGGCTCCGCACGCAAGCCGATGCGGGCCAGGCGCGGGGCCTGGTGCGCGAGCCCGGTCGGCCAGGCGCGGGGCCTGGTGCGCGAGCCCGGTCGGCCAGGCGCGGGGCCTGGTGCGCGAGCCCGGTCGGCCAGGTGCCGGGGACACGCTCCCCCCGCTCCCCCGGCCCGCACCGCACGGCGGTCCCCTCAGCCCGTCGCCGTCCAGTCCAGGATGACCTTCCCGCCGTGCCCGCTCGCCGCCTCGTCGAAGGCCGCCTCGAAGTCGCGGTACCCGTACCGGCCGGTGATGACGGGGCTGAGGTCGAGACCGCCCTCGAGCAGCACCGACATCGCGTACCAGGTCTCGAACATCTCGCGGCCGTAGATGCCCTTGATCGTGATCATGGAGGTGACGATCTTCGCCCAGTCGACGGCGAACTCCTCGGCCGGCAGGCCGAGCATCGCGATCCGGCCGCCGTGGGTCATGTTCGCGATCATGTCGCGCATCGCGACCGGGTTGCCGGACATCTCGAGCCCGATGTCGAAGCCCTCGCGCAGACCGAGCTTCTGCTGGCCGTCCGCGATGCTCGACTCGGCCACGTTCAGCGCGAGGCTGACGCCGACCTTGCGGGCGATCTCCAGGCGCTCCTCGCTGACGTCGGTGATCATCACCTGGCGGGCGCCCGCGTGCTTGGCGACGGCGGCAGCCATGACGCCGATCGGACCCGCACCGGTGATCAGCACGTCCTCGCCGACCAGCGGGAAGGACAGCGCGGTGTGCACGGCGTTGCCGAACGGGTCGAAGATCGCGGCGATGTCCAGGTCGACGGGGACCCGGTGCACCCACACGTTCTGGGCCGGCAGCGCCACGTACTCGGCGAACGCGCCGTCCCGGCCGACGCCGAGGCCGATCGTGTTGCGGCACAGGTGACGCCGACCGGCCAGGCAGTTGCGGCACTTCCCGCAGACGAGGTGGCCCTCGCCGCTGACCAGGTCGCCGACGGCGATGTCCGCCACGTCGGAGCCGACCGCCGCGACCTCGCCGACGAACTCGTGGCCGACCGTCAGGGGGGTCGTGATCGACTGCTGCGCCCAGCCGTCCCAGGCCCGGATGTGCAGGTCGGTGCCGCAGATGCCGGTGCGCAGCACCTTGATCAGCACGTCGCCGGGCCCGGTCTCCGGTTCGGGGACGTCGACCAGCCACAGTCCCGGCTCGGCGTTCTGCTTCACAAGTGCCTTCACGGCTGCGACTCCCGTAGTCCCTGGGGCGGATGACCCGTACGGACAAACCTGCCGCACCCCGCATCCGGCGTCCATCGAGCTTTTCTTAACCTCCGCCACAGCTTCGCTTCACGCCACCCGGCACCGGACCAGGAGGTACGCTGCAGGATTCCGGTGTTACGTATGACTACCCCTGGAGACCGCCGTGCCCCAGCGCCACCTCGCCCTGACCACCCTGGTCGTGCGGGACTACGACGAGGCCATCGCCTTCTTCACCGACGCCGTCGGCTTCGAGCTCGCCGAGGACACCGACCGCGGGAACGGCACCCGCTGGGTCGTCGTCCGCCCGACCCCGGACGGCCCGCACGGCCCGGGCCTGCTGTTGGCGCGGGCGAAGAACGACGACGAGCGCGCGGCGGTCGGCAACCAGACCGGCGGGCGGGTCGCCTTCTTCCTCCACACCGACGACTTCGCCGCCGACCACGCCCGCATGCTGGACGCCGGCGTCCACTTCCTGGAGGAGCCGCGGCACGAGCCGTACGGCTCGGTGGCCGTGTTCGAGGACGTCTGCGGCAACCGCTGGGACCTCCTGCAGCCTGCCGGATGATCCTGCGTCACCGCAGGTCAGAGGCCTGTTATCCGAGATGACAACGGTCACCGGTACAGCCTTTGACGAGGTGCGGGAGGGTGCGCTTCACTGCGGGCTCCAGGGCGTCCTGGAACCGACACGGGGAGGCATCGCCGGCCATGGGCGGACACCAGCACGGCACGCGGGACGGCCACGGCGGAACGCGCACGGGCGGGCCCGGTCGGGCCCCGGCCGCCGATGACGGGCACGGCCACGGCGGGCACAGCCACGGGGTGAGCCCCGAGGCCGACCGCCGCTGGCTCTCCCTGGCCCTCGCCCTGATCACCGGCTTCATGGCCGTCGAGGTCGTGATCGGCATCGCCGCCAACTCGCTCGCCCTCATATCCGACGCGGCCCACATGCTCACCGACGCCGCCGCCATCGTCCTCGCGCTCGTCGCCATGCGCCTGGCCGCGCGCCCCGCGAAGGGCGGCTTCACCTACGGCCTCAAGCGCGCGGAGATCCTCTCCGCCCAGGCCAACGGCCTCAGCCTCCTGCTGCTCGCCGTCTGGCTGACCTACGAGTCCATCGAACGGCTCATCGACCCACCCGAGGTGACCGGCTCCCTGGTCGTCTGGACGGCGCTCGCGGGCATCGTCGTCAACATCGCGGCGGCCTGGTGCCTGTCCCGCGCCAACCGCTCCTCGCTGAACGTCGAGGGCGCCTTCCAGCACGTCCTCAACGACCTGGCCGCGTTCGTGGCGAGCGCGGTCGCGGGCCTGGTCGTCGTCCTCACCGGCTTCGCCCGAGCCGACGCGCTGGCCACGCTCGTCGTCGTCGCCCTGATGGTCAAGGCCGGCTACGGCCTCCTCCGCGACTCCGGCCGCATCCTCCTGGAGGCCGCCCCCGCCGACCTCGCCCCCGACGCCATCGGCGCCGGCCTCGCGGCCGTCCCCTCCGTCGCCGAGGTCCACGACCTCCACGTCTGGACCATCACCTCCGGCCAGCCCGCCCTCTCCGCCCACGTCCTCGTCACCCCCGGCGGCGACTGCCACGCCATCCGCGCCGCCATGGAAACCCACCTCCGCGACGAGTACGCGATCACCCACACCACCCTCCAGGTCGACCACGTGCCCTCGGACACCCTCGAACTCACCACCACCCCGCACGACCGGGCCCCCGCGGCGGCCCACTGCGGCCGGCCCTGAACCCGCCGGGCCGCTCCCCCGGCGGCGTGCCGTCAGCCCGCGAGAAGGAGCTGCGTGCCGCCGAGGAGTGTCATGCCGATGACGAGGCGGTCGAAGAGCTTCTGGTCGATGCGGTGGACGCAGGCGCGGCCGAGGAAGGCGCCGGCGATGACGAAGCCGACCAAGGCGGCGTCCAAGAGGAGGGAGTGGGCATCGATCAGGCCGAGGCCGACGCTGAACGGCACCTTGAAGACGTTGACCACCAGGAAGAAGCAGGCCGAGGTGCCGAGGAAGCCCATCTTCCGGAAGCCGGCGGAGAGCAGGTAGAGGGACATGACGGGGCCGCCTGCGTTCGCGACCATCGTGGTGAAGCCGCCGAGCGCCCCGTACGAGCGGGACTTCAGCTTGCCGGCGCGTGACTCAGTGTCCGTCGCGTCGGGAGTCTGCCGTTCGTCCCGCGACGCCGCGGCGCGCTGCTTGCGCCGGCGTACGGCGGTGACGGCGAGCATGAAGAGCAGGATCGCGCCGATCGACCGGCTCATGACGTCGTCGTCGGCCCAGGCCAGGAAGGCCGTTCCGACCACCACGCCGGCGACGACCGCCGGGGTCATCCGCAGCAGGGTGGGCCAGTGTGCATGGCGCCAGTAGCTGGCCACCGCGAGCACGTCACCCACGATCAGCAGGGGCAGCAGGATGCCGGTGGACTCCCGGGCCGGAAGGACGGCCGCGAAGACGGCGAGGGTGATGGTGTTGGCGCCGTTCACGGCGGTCTTGGAGAAACCGACCAGCGTCGAGGCCAGGATGAGTGCGAGAAAGCCCCAGGGGCCCACGGATATGTCCACACACAAAAAATGCCCCCGTTCCTGGAACGAGGTCCAGGAACGGGGGCGAAGTATTGTTCGGCGGCGTCCTACTCTCCCACAGGGTCCCCCCTGCAGTACCATCGGCGCTGTGAGGCTTAGCTTCCGGGTTCGGAATGTAACCGGGCGT
>NZ_JBHWZH010000100.1:0-23032 GCF_042728285.1 Streptomyces sp. NPDC060194
GGGGCCGCGGTGGTGAACCGCGGCCCCTTCGCCGTACCTCGTCCCGGACGGATCAGCCGCCGAACTCCTGCAGACCCTTCAGGGCCTGGTCGAGCAGCGCCTGACGGCCCTCCAGCTCACGCGCCAGCTTGTCCGCGCGCGCGTCGTTGCCCTGCGCCCGGGCGGTGTCGATCTGCTTCTGCAGCTTGTCGACGGCGTCCTGGAGCTGGCCGGTGAGGCCGGCCGCCCGCGCCCGGGCCTCCGGGTTCGTCCGCCGCCACTCGCCCTCCTCGGCCTCCTGGATGGCGCGCTCGACGGCCTGCATCCGGCCCTCGACCTTCGGCCGCGCGTCGCGCGGCACGTGGCCGACGGCCTCCCAGCGCTCGTTGATCGACCGGAACGCGGCACGGGCCGCCTTCAGGTCGGTCACCGGGAGGAGCTGCTCCGCCTCGGCGGCCAGCTCCTCCTTGACCTTGAGGTTCTCGCCCTGCTCCGCGTCCCGCTCGGCGAAGACGCCGCTGCGGGCCGCGAAGAACACGTCCTGGGCGCCGCGGAAGCGGTTCCACAGGTCGTCCTCGTGCTCGCGCTGGGCGCGGCCCACGGCCTTCCAGTCCGCCATCAGCTCGCGGTAGCGGGCGGCCGTCGCGCCCCAGTCGGTCGAGCCCGACAGGCTCTCCGCCTCGGCGACCAGCCGCTCCTTGGCCTTGCGGGCGTCCTCGCGCTGCGCGTCGAGCGCGGCGAAGTGCGCCTTGCGCCGCTTGGAGAACGCCGAGCGGGCGTGCGAGAAGCGGTGCCACAGCTCGTCGTCGGACTTCCGGTCGAGCCGCGGCAGGCCCTTCCAGGTGTCCACGAGCGCCCGCAGCCGCTCGCCCGCCGACCGCCACTGGTCCGACGCCGCCAGCTCCTCGGCCTCGGCGACCAGCTTCTCCTTGGCCTCGCGGGCCTCGTCGGTCTGCTTCGCCTTCTGCGCCTTGCGCTCCTCGCGCCGCGACTCGACGGTCTCCACCAGCTTCTCGAGCCGGGTCCGCAGCGCGTCGAGGTCACCGACGGCGTGGTGCGCCTCGACCTGCTCGCGCAGATGGTCGATGGCGACCTGGGCGTCCTTGGCCGACAGATCGGTGGTCCTCACCCGGCGTTCGAGGAGTCCGATCTCGACCTTCAGCCCCTCGTACTTGCGCTCGTAGTACGCGAGCGCCTCCTCCGGGGAGCCCGCCTGCCAGGAGCCGACGACCTTCTCCCCCTCGGCGGTACGCACGTACACGGTGCCCGTCTCGTCGACACGGCCCCACGGGTCGCTGCTCACAGCGCCTCCATCCACATGACGCCGCGGGGGACGCGTCGTCCCCGGGCATCGTCCACGGTTTTCTTCGGGGGAGCTGACACCGCCGCCCCGTACCCCGCCAACATAGGCGACGCGCGGGGCGGCTGTCCGCATCCGGAGCGAGCAATCAGTTCTTCTTCACGGTCGCCTTCGAGACGTCGACCGCCTTCTTCGGGGCGCCGTCGGCCGGGCTCTGCCCGCCCTCGGCGACCCCCGCCTTGCCGACGGCCGCGACGACCTTGAGCGAGGCCGCGTCCATCGTGCCGAACGGGGTGTACGACGGGGGCAGCTTGGAGTCCTTGTAGACCAGGAAGAACTGGCTGCCGCCGCTGTTCGGCTGCCCGGTGTTGGCCATCGCCACCGTGCCCGCCTTGTACGTGACCGCGCCGTCCGCGCCCGGCTTGCCGAGCGCGTCGAGGTTCTCGTCGGGGATGTTGTAGCCCGGGCCGCCCGCGCCGGTGCCCTCCGGGTCGCCGCACTGCAGGACGAAGATGCCCTGGGTGGTGAGCCGGTGGCACTTGGTCTTGTCGAAGAAGCCCTTCTCCGCAAGGTGGTTGAAGGAGTTGACGGTGCGCGGGGTCTTCGCCGCGTCCATCGCGATCGCGATGTCGCCCTGACTGGTCTTCAGGTCGAAGGTGTACTTAGCCTTCTTGTCGATCGTCAGCTTCGGCTCGGGCTTCTTGCTCTCGGAGGGCGAGGGCGCCGCGCTCTGCTCCGACTTCGCCGCGCTGTCCTCGGTCCTCCCCTTCTTCCCGTCACCCGAGAACGCGCCCGCCGCAGCGGCGATGCCGCCGCCCGCGACCACCACGGCCAGCGCGGCGGCGATCACCGCGTTGCGGCGGCGGGCCTTGGCGCGCGCCGTCTCGCGCCGCTGCTGCTGCCGCAGGTACTTCTCCCGGGCGAGCTGCCGCCGCCGCTGCTCGTGGTTGACCACCGGTTACTCCTCGTACGTGACTGGCCAGGGACGCTGTAGCTTGCCCCGTACCGTATATGGGTTACCTGTGACCGTCGCCGCGCCGGTAGGCTCTGATCACCGCTTGCTGTCCGGCAGGCCGACGCCGTACGAGGAAAAAGGGACGATCGTGCTCATTGCCGGCTTCCCCGCCGGGGCCTGGGGCACCAATTGTTATGTGGTGGCCCCCGCCGCGGGCGAGGAGTGCGTGATCATCGACCCCGGCCACCAGGCCACCGAGGGCGTCGAGGAGACCCTGCGCAAGCACCGGCTGAAGCCCGTCGCCGTCGTCCTCACCCACGGCCACATCGACCACGTGGCCTCCGTCGTCCCCGTGTGCGGCGCGCACGACGTGCCCGCGTGGATCCACCCCGCCGACCGCTACATGATGAGCGACCCGGAGAAGGCGCTCGGCCGCTCCATCGGGATGCCGCTCATGGGCGAGCTGACGGTGGGCGAACCGGACGACGTCCGCGAGCTGACCGACGGCGCGGCGCTGACCCTGGCAGGCCTGGATTTCTCCGTCGCGCACGCGCCCGGCCATACCCAGGGGTCGGTGACGTTCCAGACGCCCGAGGCGTCCGACATCCCGTCGGTGCTGTTCTCGGGCGACCTGCTCTTCGCCGGCTCCATCGGACGCACCGACCTGCCCGGCGGCGACCACGCCGAGATCCTCCGGTCCCTGGCCCGCGTGGCCCTGCCGCTGGAGGACTCGACCGTGGTCCTGTCCGGCCACGGCCCCCAGACGACCATCGGCCGCGAGCGCACGACCAACCCCTACCTCAGGGAAGTCGCCGCGGGCCGGGGAGCGCCCAGCTCTCCCCGACGAGGAATGTGACGAGAGAAACGCACATGAGCACCTTCAAGGCCCCCAAGGGCACCTACGACCTGCTGCCGCCGGACTCCGCGAAGTTCCTCGCGGTCCGCGAGGCCATCGCAGCCCCCCTGCGCAGCTCCGGCTACGGGTACGTCGAGACGCCCGGCTTCGAGGACGTCGGCCTCTTCGCCCGCGGCGTCGGCGAGTCCACCGACATCGTCAGCAAGGAGATGTACGCCTTCACCACCAAGGGCGGCGACGAGCTCGCCCTGCGCCCCGAAGGCACCGCCTCCGTCCTGCGCGCCGCCCTGGAGGGCAACCTCCACAAGGCCGGCAACCTGCCCGTCAAGCTCTGGTACTCCGGCTCGTACTACCGCTACGAGCGCCCGCAGAAGGGCCGCTACCGCCACTTCTCGCAGGTCGGAGCGGAGGCGATCGGCGCGGAGGACCCCGCGCTCGACGCCGAGCTGATCATCCTGGCCGACCAGGCGTACCGCTCGCTCGGCCTGACGCGGTTCCGCATCCTGCTGAACTCGCTCGGCGACAAGGAGTGCCGCCCCGTCTACCGCGAGGCGCTGCAGGGCTTCCTGCGCGGCCTCGACCTCGACGAGGAGACCCGCCGCCGGATCGACATCAACCCGCTGCGCGTCCTCGACGACAAGCGGGCCGACGTCCAGAAGCAGCTCGTCGGCGCGCCGATGCTGCGCGACTATCTGTGCGACGCCTGCAAGGCGTACCACGAGGAGGTCCGCGAGCTGATCACGGCCGCCGGGGTGGCCTTCGAGGACGACGAGAAGCTGGTCCGCGGCCTGGACTACTACACCCGCACCACCTTCGAGTTCGTCCACGACGGCCTCGGCTCGCAGTCCGCGGTCGGCGGCGGCGGCCGCTACGACGGCCTGTCGGAGATGATCGGCGGCCCCGCGCTGCCGTCCGTCGGCTGGGCGCTCGGCGTGGACCGCACGGTCCTCGCCCTGGAGGCGGAGGGCGTCGAGCTGGAGCTCCCCGCCACCACCAGCGTGTACGCGGTCCCGCTCGGCGAGGAGGCGCGGCGGCGGCTGTTCGCGGTCGTCACCGAGCTGCGGAAGGCGGGCGTGGCGACGGACTTCGCGTTCGGCGGTCGCGGCCTCAAGGGAGCGATGAAGTCGGCCAACCGCAGCGGCGCCCGCTGGACCCTCGTCGCCGGTGAGCGCGACCTCGCCGAGGGCAACGTGCAGCTGAAGGACATGGAGTCCGGCGAGCAGGAGGCGGTCGCGCTGGACGCGGTCGTCGACACGCTGCGGGCGAGGCTCCAGGGCTGACCCCGGTCACACCCCCTCAGGGCCCGCCCCGCACGCCGGGGCGGGCCCTGACGCCGTCCCGCGGCGGGGCGTGCGGGGCATGCGGGCCGTGGCGCGCCGGGTGGTGCGTCAACTCCGCGCACCGGGAATCCCCCTCCCGATGGATACCGGTCCGCGCACCCGTCTTTCCCGACGTCGGAGGGCCCGGCAGCGCACTCCGGGCGGGATGCCCTTATCCCGGGCGAACGGCGCGAGTCGTCCCCCGTGCGGCAGAATGACGACGCTCTCGCAGGGACGACAGGAGTGACATCTGATGACGACAGCAGTCGCGAGCCGCAAGACGGAACCGGAACCCGCGCCCGACACCCGGGTCGGTGCGGGCAGGCCCCTCGCGATCCTGCTCGTGGTCACCGGCCTGGCCGGCCTCCTCGCCGCCTGGGTCATCACCCTGGACAAGTTCAAGCTCCTGGAGGACCCCGGCTTCACCCCCGGGTGCAGCCTCAACCCGGTCGTCTCCTGCGGCAACATCATGAAGAGCGAGCAGGCCGCGGTCTTCGGTTTCCCCAACCCGATGCTGGGCCTGGTCACCTACGGCATGGTCGTCGCCATCGGCCTCGCCCTCCTCGGCGGCGCCCGGCTGCCGCGCTGGTACTGGATCGGGTTCGAGCTGGGCTGCCTCTTCGGCGTCGGCTTCGTCACCTGGCTCCAGTACGAGTCGCTGTACGTCATCGGCTCGCTGTGCCTGTGGTGCTGCCTGGCGTGGGTCGCCACCATCCTGATGTTCTGCTACGTCACCGTGCACAACGTGAAGCACGGGATCATCCCGGCCCCCAAGGGGCTGCGCAACGCGCTGACGGAGTTCCACTGGGTGCCGCCGGTGCTCTGGATCGGCGTCATCGGCATGCTGATCCTGACCCGCTGGTGGGACTTCTGGACCAGCTGAGACGGCCCTGACCTGCGGCGGCCCCCGCTTCTGGGGCCCTGTCAGTGGGGTGACCTAGGCTTTGTCGGTGTGGAACCCGATCTCTTCACCGCCGCCGCGGAGGACCGCCAGGCCAAGGACCCGTCGAGCAGCCCGCTGGCCGTCCGGATGCGTCCGCGCGTCCTGGACGAGGTCGTCGGGCAGCGCCATCTGCTGAAGTCGGGCTCCCCTCTGCGCCGCCTCGTCGGCGAGGGCGGCGGCGGGCCCGCGGGCCCGTCCTCGGTGATCCTCTGGGGCCCGCCCGGCACCGGCAAGACCACGCTCGCCTATGTCGTCTCCAAGGCCACCGACAAGCGGTTCGTGGAGCTCTCCGCGATCACCGCCGGGGTGAAGGAGGTGCGCGCGGTCATCGACGGCGCGCGCCGCGCCAGCGGCGGGTACGGCAAGGAGACCGTCCTCTTCCTCGACGAGATCCACCGCTTCAGCAAGGCCCAGCAGGACTCCCTGCTGCCCGCGGTCGAGAACCGCTGGGTGACGCTGATCGCCGCCACCACCGAGAACCCCTACTTCTCGGTGATCTCCCCGCTGCTCTCCCGCTCCCTGCTGCTCACCCTCGAACCGCTCACCGACGACGACCTGCGCGGCCTGCTGCACCGGGCGCTGACCGAGGAGCGCGGCCTCGGCGGTGCCGTCACCCTGCCCGAGCCGGCCGAGGCGCACCTGCTGCGGATCGCCGGCGGAGACGCCCGCCGCGCGCTGACCGCCCTGGAGGCGGCCGCCGGGGCCGCGCTCGACAAGGGCGAGCCGGAGATCACCCTGGAGACGGTGGAGGAGACCGTCGACCGGGCGGCGGTGAAGTACGACCGGGACGGCGACCAGCACTACGACGTCGCCAGCGCCCTCATCAAGTCCATCCGCGGCTCCGACGTGGACGCGGCCCTGCACTACCTGGCCCGGATGATCGAGGCCGGGGAGGACCCCCGGTTCATCGCCCGCCGGCTGATGATCTCCGCCAGCGAGGACATCGGCCTCGCCGACCCCCACGCGCTGCCGACCGCGGTGGCGGCCGCCCAGGCCGTCGCCATGATCGGCTTCCCGGAGGCGGCGCTCACCCTCAGCCACGCCACCATCGCGCTGGCCCTCGCCCCGAAGTCCAACGCGGCGACCACGGCCATCGGCGCCGCACTCGCCGACGTCCGCAAGGGCCACGCGGGCCCCGTCCCCGCCCACCTGCGCGACGGCCACTACAAGGGCGCGGCCAAGCTCGGCCACGCCCAGGGCTACGTCTACCCCCACGACCTGCCCGACGGCATCGCCCCCCAGCAGTACGCCCCCGACGAGCTCAAGGACGCCGTCTACTACGAGCCCACCCGGCACGGCGGGGAGGCGCGGTACGCGGACATCGTCCGCTGGACGCGCCGCAGGCTCGGCAGGGAGGGCGAGGAGGAGGGTCCGGAGCAGTCCTCCTGACCCGGTAGACTGACCCGCAGCGCTGCGTCCTGTTTCCGGACTCCGCTCCTCACGGCCCTCCGAGGTCGCCCGGGAGAGAGGCCGGTTCACCAGAACGGGACATGCAGCCGGAGCGCCCCGTCCCTCACCGGACGGCGGATCTCCAGGAGCGTCGCGCACCGTCGAAGGTGTCGCGGGCAACCCACCACCCTGTGCGAGCAGCGGTCGGTGGGTCACTCGCGTGCTGCACGTATGTGCCCAGACCTGGGAGCGGCTGCCCGCCGGCCCCGTCCACGGACCTCACCGGTCCGCGGTGCGGCCGAGGGTTTCCCGGGCTGCGGATGCGACCTCCCCTAACCCTGGTGAAGCCGTATTCGCACAGAACGAGAGAGGTTGGTTCATGCCGAACCAGTCCCGTCCCAAGGTCAAGAAGTCGCGTGCCCTCGGCATCGCGCTGACCCCGAAGGCCGTCAAGTACTTCGAGGCCCGCCCCTACCCGCCGGGCGAGCACGGCCGCGGCCGCAAGCAGAACTCGGACTACAAGGTCCGTCTGCTCGAGAAGCAGCGCCTGCGCGCCCAGTACGACATCAGCGAGCGCCAGATGGCGCGCGCCTACGACCGCGCCAAGAAGGCCGAGGGTAAGACCGGCGAGGCTCTGGTCATCGAGCTCGAGCGCCGTCTCGACGCGCTCGTCCTGCGCTCGGGCATCGCCCGCACGATCTACCAGGCCCGCCAGATGGTCGTCCACGGCCACATCGAGGTCAACGGCGCCAAGGTCGACAAGCCGTCGTTCCGCGTCCGCCCCGACGACGTCGTGACGGTCCGCGAGCGCTCCCGCGAGAAGGTTCCGTTCCAGATCGCCCGTGAGGGCGGCTACGACACGGACGGCGAGACGCCGCGCTACCTCCAGGTGAACCTGAAGGCCCTGGCCTTCCGCCTGGACCGCGACCCGAACCGCAAGGAGATCCCGGTCATCTGCGACGAGCAGCTCGTCGTCGAGTACTACGCCCGCTGATCCAGCGGTCGTCGTCACCGGGCCTCACGCGCCCCGGCCCGCCGCCTCCCCGCCCTTTCCGGTGGGGGAGTCGGCGGGCCTTCGCGTGTGCGGGACCGGGGCGGGTCCTGGCAGCGCGACCGGTCCGCCGGGGGCGGGCCGGCCCGCGAGGGCGCGCTCGACCACGGCGCCCAGGTCAAGCCGCCGCCCCTCGCGCAGCCGCTCCTCGTACCCCGCCCGCCCGAGGGCGCGGACCGCGCGCCGCTCGCACGTCGCGTGCGGCGCGCCGAAGTGGAACGATCCGAACAGCGGCGGCCCCACCCGCTCCCACATCCGCCCGGCTGCGCCCTGAAGCAAAGCGGCCTCCGCCGCGTCCCCCTCGCTGACCGTCACCAGCGCGAGCAGTTCGAGGGAGAGGACCGCGGCCAGCACGTCGTTGAAGCCGGCGCTGCCCGCCAGGCACGCGCCCAGCAGCTCCCGCGCCCGCTCGTGCTCCCCGCCCGACCAGGCGGCGAAGGCCAGCACGTACAGCGCGTACGACAGGGCCCAGCGCTCGCCGCGGTCCGCGCAGGCGTCGCGGATCTCCTCGCAGAGCGCGACGGCCGCGGCCTGCCGGCCCTGGAAGGCGTACGTCATCGCCAGCTCGGCGCGCGCCATCAGGACGTTGCTGTTCAGCTCGCCGAGGGTGTCGTAGCGGTCGAGGGCGGAGGTGAGGAGCCGCTCGGCGCGCGGCATCTCGTCGGACAGCAGGGCCAGGCACCCGATCCGGTGCTCGGCGTAGGCGAGGGCCAGGGTGTTGCCGGTCCGCTCCGCCTCCTCGCGGCACTCGTAGAGCGCGGCCGTCGCCGCCGCGTTGCCGCCCTGGAGGACGGCGACGTAGCCGAGCACCCACAGCGCCTTCAGGCGCGACTCGTCGTGGCCGGACTCCAGGGCGACGGCCCGGTCGAGCCAGTGCCGGCCCTCGGCGAGCCGGCCGCAGCCCACCCAGTAGAACCAGAGCGTCCCGGCCAGGTACTGGCCCAGGTGGGCGTCCTCCGGCTCGGTCAGGCAGTGTGCGAGCGCGGTGCGCAGGTTCGGCAGTTCGGCCTCGATCCGGGCGGCGACCTCCGCCTGCCGCGGGCCGAACCAGTCGAGCTCGCACCAGGTCGCCAGGCCGAGGAACCAGTCGCGGTGGCGCCGGCGCATGCGCTCCGCGTCGCCGAGGGACACCAGCCACTCGCCCCCGTAGGCCCGCACGGTGTCGAGCATCCGGTACCGCAGGACGTCACCGGCCTCCTCGCGGACCAGGACGGACTGGGCCAGCAGTTCGTGCAGGACGTCCAGGACCCGGTCGGCGGACAGGCCGGGGCCCGCGCACACGTACTCCGCGGCTTCCAGGTCGAAGCTGCCGGTGAAGACGGACAGCCTGCACCACAGCAGCCGCTCCTCGGGCGTGCACAGCTCGTGGCTCCAGCCGATCGCGGTGCGCAGGGTCCGGTGGCGGGCGAGCCCGGAGTGCCGGGGGCTCTCGAGGATCCGCATCCGGTCGTCGAGCCGGTCCAGGAGCTGGCGCGGGGAGAGACCGGGCAGCCGGCCCGCGGCCAGTTCGAGGGCGAGCGGGATGCCGTCGAGGCGGCGGCAGATCGCGGCCACCGCCTCACCGTCCGCGACGCTCCCGACGCCCGTCGCGGACCCGAAGCCGGGGAGCCTGGCGGCGGCCCGCGCGGTGAACAGCGCGACCGCGTCGCCGGGGGACAGCGGGTCCAGCGGGAACAGGTGCTCGCCCTCGACGTCCAGCGGGCGGCGGCTCACGGCGAGGACGCGCAGGCCCGGGGCGCGGCGTAGCAGGTGGCGGACGAGCCCGGCGCAGGCCGGGAGCAGGTGCTCCACGCCGTCGAGGACGAGCAGCAGCCGGCGCTCGGCGAGATGTCCGGCGAGCACCTCGCGCAGCGACCGGGCGCTGTGGTCGGTGAGCCGCAGCGCCTCGGCCACGGCGTGCTCCACCAGCACCGGATCGCGCAGGCCGGCCAGCTCCACCAGCCAGACGCCGTCGGGGTGCTCGGCGACCGCGTCCGCCGCGGTGTGCAGGGCGAGCCGCGTCTTGCCGACCCCGCCGACCCCCGTCACGGTGACCAGCCGGGCCCGGCCGACCAGCTCGCCGAGCGCCGCCACCGCCTCGGCCCGGCCGACGAACGCGTCGAGTTCGGCGGGAAGATTGCCCCTGGAACGCCCCATGGGTCACGCAGCGTACTGACAGGCGTGCGCACCGTACAATCACTTCGCGCGCTCCCGGGACCTGAGCGGCCGTAATGCGGTACGAGGGCCCAGGCCCGGCGCGATAGGCTCGACTCTCCGTTCCGGCACCTCGTGCCGGGGCTCCCCGATCGACAGCAGAGAGCGGTGCAATCGTGTCCGGTGGAGAGGTGGCCGGCCTTCTGGTGGCCGTCTTCTGGGCGATCCTCGTGTCGTTCCTCGCCGTGGTACTGGTGAGGCTCGCGCAGACGCTCAGGGCGACGACGAAGCTCGTCGCGGACGTGACCGACCGGGCGGTGCCGCTCCTCGCGGACGCCTCGGCGACGGTCCGCTCCGCGCAGACCCAGCTGGAGCGGGTCGACGCGATCGCCACCGACGTCCAGGAGGTCACCTCCAACGCCTCCGCGCTCTCCTCGACCGTCGCCTCCACCTTCGGCGGGCCGCTGGTGAAGGTCGCGGCCTTCGGCTACGGGGTTCGGCAGGCGCTGGGCGGCAAGAAGGTGCCCGAACAGGACACCGACCGACGCGACCCGCGTCGCACGGTGATCGTCGGACGCACCGTGCCCGCCGCGCGGCGCAGGAAGCGGAAGGGCTGAGACCACGATGTTCCGTCGAGCCTTCTGGTTCACCACCGGTGCCGCAGCCGGTGTGTGGGCCACCACCAAGGTCAACCGCACGCTGAAGAAGCTGACCCCCGAGAGCCTCGCCGCGCAGGCCGCGGACAAGGCCGTCGAGACGGGCCACCGCCTCAAGGCGTTCGCCCTCGACGTCAGGGCCAACATGGAGCGGCGCGAGGACGAGCTCAACGACGCCCTCGGCGTCAACGACGCGGCGGACCGCGGCGCGCTCCCGCCGCCGCGCCGCTCGCCCGCCATCGAACACGACACGTACCGCACGCACTCGCACAACCGGAATGAGGACCACTGATGGAGTCGGCAGAAATCCGCCGCCGCTGGCTGAGCTTCTTCGAGGAGCGCGGGCACACCGTCGTCCCTTCGGCGTCGCTCATCGCGGACGACCCGACTCTGCTGCTCGTCAACGCCGGCATGGTCCCGTTCAAGCCGTACTTCCTCGGTGAGACCAAGCCGCCCGCCCCGCGCGCGACCAGTGTCCAGAAGTGCGTCCGCACGCCGGACATCGAAGAGGTCGGCAAGACCACCCGGCACGGCACGTTCTTCCAGATGTGCGGCAACTTCTCCTTCGGCGACTACTTCAAGGAAGGGGCCATCCGCTACGCCTGGGAGGCCCTGACCAACTCCGTCGCCGACGGCGGCTTCGGACTCGACCCCGAGCGGCTGTGGATCACCGTCTACCTCGACGACGACGAGGCCGAGCGGATCTGGCGCGAGGACATCGGCGTCCCCGCCGAGCGCATCCAGCGGCTCGGCAAGAAGGACAACTACTGGTCCATGGGCGTCCCCGGACCCTGCGGCCCCTGCTCGGAGATCAACTACGACCGCGGCCCCGAGTTCGGCGAGGAGGGCGGCCCCGCCGTCAACGACGAGCGCTACGTGGAGATCTGGAACCTGGTCTTCATGCAGTACGAGCGCGGTCCGGGCGAGGGCAAGGAGGACTTCCCGATCCTCGGCGAGCTGCCGTCGAAGAACATCGACACCGGCCTCGGCCTGGAACGCCTCGCCATGATCCTCCAGGGCGTCCAGAACATGTACGAGACGGACACCCTCCGCGTCGTCATGGACACCGCCACCGAGCTGACCGGCGTCCGCTACGGCGCCGCCCACCACACCGACGTCTCCATGCGCGTGGTCGCCGACCACATGCGCACCTCCGTCATGCTCATCGGCGACGGCGTCACCCCCGGCAACGAGGGCCGCGGCTACGTGCTGCGCCGCATCATGCGCCGCGCCATCCGCAACATGCGCCTGATGGGCGCCACGGGCCCGGTCGTCCAGCAGCTCGTCGACACGGTGATCAACACCATGGGGCAGCAGTACCCCGAGCTGATCACCGAGCGGAAGCGGATCGAGACCGTCGCCCTCGCCGAGGAGGCCGCGTTCCTCAAGGCCCTCAAGGGCGGCACCAACATCCTCGACACCGCCGTCACCGAGACCAAGGCCGCCGGCGGCTCCGTCCTCTCCGGCGACAAGGCGTTCCTGCTCCACGACACCTGGGGCTTCCCGATCGACCTCACCCTCGAGATGGCCGCCGAGCAGGGCCTGACCGTGGACGAGCCCGGCTTCCGCCGGCTGATGAAGGAGCAGCGCGACCGCGCCAAGGCCGATGCCAAGGCCAAGAAGACCGGCCACGCCGACATGTCCGGCTACCGCGAGATCGCGGACGCCGCCGGCGAGACCGACTTCATCGGCTACGAGCACACGGTCGGCGAGTCCCGCGTCGTCGGCATCCTCGTCGACGGCGTGCCCTCCCCGGCCGCCACCGAGGGCGACGAGGTCGAGATCGTCCTCGACCGCACCCCGTTCTACGCCGAGGGCGGCGGCCAGATCGGCGACACCGGCCGCATCCGGATCGACTCCGGCGCCGTCGTCGAGGTCCGCGACTGCCAGAAGCCGGTCCCCGGCGTCTACGTGCACCGCGGCGTCGTGCAGGTCGGCGAGGTGACCGTCGGGGCCCCGGCCCAGGCCGTCATCGACGTCCGCCGCCGCCGGGCGATCGCCCGCGCCCACAGCGCCACCCACCTCACCCACCAGGCGCTGCGCGACGCGCTCGGCCCGCAGGCCGCCCAGGCCGGCTCCGAGAACCAGCCCGGCCGCTTCCGCTTCGACTTCGGTTCGCCGAACGCCGTGCCCGGCTCGGTCATGACGGACGTAGAGCAGAAGATCAACGAGGTGCTCAGCCACGAACTCGACGTGCACGCCGAGGTCATGAGCATCGACGAGGCCAAGAAGCAGGGCGCCATCGCCGAGTTCGGCGAGAAGTACGGCGAGCGGGTCCGCGTCGTGACCATCGGCGACTTCTCCAAGGAGCTGTGCGGCGGCACGCACGTCCACAACACCGCCCAGCTCGGCCTGGTGAAGCTGCTCGGCGAGTCGTCCATCGGCTCCGGGGTGCGCCGCATCGAGGCCCTGGTCGGCGTCGACGCCTACAACTTCCTGGCCCGCGAGCACACGGTCGTCGCCCAGCTCCAGGAGCTGGTCAAGGGCCGCCCCGAGGAGCTGCCGGAGAAGATCAGCTCCATGCTCGGCAAGCTCAAGGACGCCGAGAAGGAGATCGAGAAGTTCCGCGCGGAGAAGGTCCTCCAGGCCGCCGCGGGTCTCGCCGCCGGTGCGCAGGACGTCCGCGGGGTCGCCCTGGTGACCGGTCAGGTCCCCGACGGCACCGGCGCCGACGACCTGCGCCGCCTCGTCCTCGACGTCCGCGGTCGGCTCCAGGGCGACCGGCCCGCCGTGGTGGCCCTGTTCACCACGGCCAACGGCCGCCCGCTGACCGTCATCGCCACCAACGAGGCCGCCCGGGCCCGCGGCCTGAAGGCCGGCGACCTGGTCCGCACCGCCGCCAAGACCCTCGGCGGCGGAGGCGGTGGCAAGCCGGACGTGGCCCAGGGCGGCGGCCAGAACCCGGCCGCCATCGGCGACGCCGTCGCCGCGGTCGAGCGCATGGTCGGTGAGACCGCCTGATGAGCAGCCCGCTCAGGCGCGGTCGCCGGCTGGCGATCGACGTCGGGGACGCCCGGATCGGGGTCGCGTCCTGCGACCCCGACGGGATCCTCGCCACGCCGGTGGAGACCGTGCCGGGACGTGACGTCCCGGCCGCCCACCGGCGGCTCAAGGCCCTGGTCGAGGAGTACGAGCCGATCGAGGTCGTCGTCGGGCTCCCCCGCTCCCTCAACGGGGGCGAGGGTCCCGCGGCCGCCAAGGTCCGGGCCTTCGCCCAGGAACTGGCCCGCGGCATCGCACCCGTCGGGGTGCGGCTGGTCGACGAGCGGATGACCACCGTCACCGCCGCCCAGGGCCTGCGCGCCTCCGGCGTGCGGTCGAAGAAGGGCCGCTCCGTCATCGACCAGGCGGCCGCCGTCGTCATCCTGCAGAACGCGCTTGAGTCCGAACGGGCGTCTGGTGCGGCTCCCGGCGAGGGCGTCGAAGTGGTTGTCTGATCGCGGTACGGTAACGTTCCGCGCGTCCGGTGTGGATTCGAACAGCTGCCGGACAGCTTCCAAGAGGCGACCGGTAGCCCCGACACTCCGACGGGGACCCCGTCTCGCGGCTCTAGGGGATCGATGACTGAGTATGGCCGGGGCACGGGCCCCGAACCGTGGCACCCTGAGGACCCGTCGCACGGGGACCAGGGGTGGGACCAGTACGGCGGCCAGCAGCAGCAGTATCCGCAGCAGCCGCAGACCCACTACCCGCAGCAGGCCCAGCAGCAGCCCGACCCGTACGGGTACGGCTACGGGTACCCGGAGCAGCAGCCCCAGCCCCAGCCCCAGCAGCAGCCGTACGGCGGCGGGTGGGACACCGGTCAGCAGCCTCAACAGCCTCAGCAGCAGTACCAGAACCCCGGCTACGGCGACCCGTACGGCGGTCAGGGCCATCCCGACCCGTACGGGAACCAGGGCGGCGGCACGTACGGCGGCCAGCAGCCCGACTACTACACGACGCCCCAGGCGTACCCCCCGCCGCAGCCGCCGAACCAGCGCGCGGCCCATCCGCAGCAGCAGGCGCCCCAGCAGCAGGCGCCGCAGCCCGAGCCGCAGTCCGACTGGGACGCGCAGGTCGCCGAGGAGCCCGAGCACGCGTTCTTCGCCGACCCCGACACGGACGCCACCCCCGCACGCGAGACGCGCGACGGCGACGACGGCGACGACGAACCCCCGCGCACGGCCCGCCGCGAGCCCGGCGGCCGCAAGCCGAAGAAACGCCGCAACGGGATGGCGTGCCTGATCGTCGCGGTCGTCTTCCTCGGCATCGGAGGCGGCGGCGCGTACTACGTCTACAGCTTCTGGCAGGACCGTTTCGGCGCGGCGCCCGACTTCGCGGGGGAGGGAAGCGAGCCCATCGAGGTCGAGATCCCCGAAGGTGCCACCGGCGCTGTGATGGGCCAGGTCCTGAAGCGGGCCGGGGTGGTCAAGAGCGTCGACGCCTTCATCGAGGCCTACGGAAAGGACCCCAACAGCGGAAAGCTGCAGCCGGGGGTCTACTCCCTCAACAAGGAGATGTCCGCCGAGAACGCGATGAAGGCGATGGTCTCGCCCGAGGCCCTCAACAACCTGATCATTCCCGAGGGCCTGCGCAACGTGCAGATCTACGCCGCCATCGACAAGAAGCTCGAGCTCAAGAGCGGCACCACCAAGGCGGTGGCCAAGAAGGAGGCCGGGAATCTCGGCCTGCCCGAATGGGCCGACGGACACAAGCAGCTCAAGGACCCGCTGGAGGGGTTCCTCTTCCCGCTGAGCTACTCCGTGAGCAAGAACGCGAAGCCCGAGGACGTCCTGAAGAAGATGGTGGCCCAGGCAAACTCCAGGTACGAGGAGCTCGACCTGGAGGGACAGGCTTCGAAGCTCGGTCTCGAGGACCCCTGGCAGGTTCTGACCGTGGCCAGCCTGGTGCAGGCCGAGGGCATCTCGCACGACGACTTCCGCAAGATGTCCGAGGTGGTCTACAACCGGCTCAAGCCGGACAACGACATCACCAACCGCAAGCTGGAGTTCGACTCCGCGTTCAACTACCTGAACAACCAGAGCGAGATCAAGATCTCCAGCAAGGAGATCCGCAGCAATCCGGATCCCTACAACACCTACTACCACACGGGTCTTCCGCCGGGGCCGATCAGCAATCCCGGCGAGGACGCGTTGAAGGCGACGCTCAACCCGACCAAGAACGGGTGGATGTTCTTCATCTCGCTGGACGGCAAGACGACAAAGTTCACGACGAACGTCGACGACCACGAGAAGCTGAACGACGAGTTCAAGAGGCAGCAGGGCCTTGACTGACACCGCCCGCCGCGCCGCCGTCCTCGGCTCGCCGATCACCCACTCCCTGTCGCCGGTCCTCCACCGCGCCGCGTACACCGCGCTGGGTCTTGACGACTGGTCGTACGACCGGCACGAGGTCGACGAGGCCACCCTGTCGGAGTTCTTCGCCGCTCTCGACCAGGACCCGGCCTGGGCCGGACTCTCCCTCACCATGCCGCTGAAGCGCGCGGTGATCCCGCTGCTCGACGAGGTGACGGAGACGGCCGCCTCCGTCGAGGCGGTGAACACGGTGGTGCTGACCGAGGACCGCCGCCGGATCGGCCACAACACCGACATCCCCGGCATCGAGGCGGCCCTGCGCGAACGGGGCGTCGAGCGGACCCCGTCAGCCGCGATCCTCGGCGCCGGCGCCACCGCGTCCTCCGCCCTCGCCGCCCTCGCGCGGATCTGCGACGGCCCCGTGTTCGTCTACGTCCGCAGCGAGGCCCGCGCGGACGAGATGCGCGGCTGGGGCGAACGCCTCGGCGTCGACGTCCGCACCGCCTCTTGGACCCGCGCGGAGGAAGCCCTCGCCGCGCCCCTGGTCATCGCCACCACCCCCGCCGGCGCCACCGACGACCTCGCCGCGGCCGTCCCCGAGGCCCCCGGCACCCTCTTCGACGTCCTCTACCACCCCTGGCCCACCCCCCTCGCCGCCGCCTGGTCCGCCCGCGGCGGCGCGGTCGTCGGCGGCCTCGACCTCCTCGTCCACCAGGCCGTCCTCCAGGTCGAGCTGATGACCGGCCGCACCCCCGCCCCCCTCACCGCCATGCGCACGGCGGGCGAGGCGGCGCTCGCCGCGAGGTGACGGGCCACCCGTCCGCCTGATGGACCGGGCGCGGGGGCGGGCATGCGGCGTGGGAGGATCGGGGGTGGCTGGCCGGGTGCGTCCGGGCCGGTCGCCGCTGCAGGCCGCGAAGTACACGAGGAGCACCGTTGAGCAAGTTGCGCTGGCTGACCGCGGGGGAGTCCCACGGACCCGCACTTGTCGCGACGCTGGAGGGACTGCCCGCCGGCGTACCGATCACCACCGAGATGGTGGCGGACCACCTCGCCCGGCGGCGGCTCGGCTACGGCCGCGGCGCGCGGATGAAGTTCGAGCGCGACGAGGTCACCTTCCTCGGCGGTGTGCGGCACGGGCTGACGATGGGCTCGCCGGTCGCGGTGATGGTCGGCAACACCGAGTGGCCCAAGTGGGAGCAGGTCATGTCGGCCGACCCGGTCGACCCCGAGCAGCTGGCGCAGCTCGCGCGCAACGCGCCGCTGACCCGCCCCCGCCCCGGCCACGCCGACCTCGCCGGCATGCAGAAGTACCACCTGGACGAGGCCCGGCCGATCCTCGAGCGCGCCAGCGCCCGCGAGACCGCCGCCCGCGTCGCGCTCGGCGCGGTCGCCCGCTCCTACCTCAAGGAGACCGCCGGCATCGAGATCGTCAGCCACGTCACCGAACTCGCCGCGGCGAAGGCCCCGTACGGCGTCTACCCCACACCCGGCGACGTCGAGCGGCTCGACGCCGACCCGGTGCGCTGCCTGGACGCGGACGCCTCCAAGGCGATGGTCGCGGAGATCGACCAGGCCCACAAGGACGGCGACACGCTCGGCGGCGTCGTCGAGGTGCTCGCCTACGGCGTGCCCGTAGGCCTCGGCAGCCACGTGCACTGGGACCGGCGGCTCGACGCGCGGCTCGCTGCCGCGCTGATGGGCATCCAGGCCATCAAGGGCGTCGAGGTCGGCGACGGCTTCGACCTCGCCCGGGTGCCCGGCTCCAAGGCGCACGACGAGATCGTGCCGACCGACGAGGGCATCAAGCGCACCTCGGGCCGCTCCGGCGGCACCGAGGGCGGCATGTCCACCGGCGAACTCCTGCGCGTGCGGGCCGCGATGAAGCCCATCGCGACCGTGCCGCGCGCACTGCGGACCATCGACGTGACCACCGGCGAGGAGGCCGCGGCCCACCACCAGCGGTCCGACGTCTGCGCGGTGCCCGCCGCCGGGATCGTCGCGGAGGCGATGGTCGCGCTGGTGCTCGCCGAGGCGGTCGCGGAGAAGTTCGGCGGCGACAGCGTCAGCGAGACCCGGCGCAACGTGCAGGGCTACCTCGACCACCTCAACTTCCGGTGACCGGCCCGCTGGTCGTGCTCGTCGGCCCCATGGGGGTCGGCAAGTCGACCGTCGGCGCCGTGCTCGCCGAGCGGCTCGGCGTCGGCTACCGGGACAGCGACGAGGACATCGTCGCCGCCGAGGGCCGCGCGATCTCGGACATCTTCGTGGACGACGGCGAGGACCACTTCCGCGCCCTCGAGCGCGCGGCCGTCGCCGCGGCCCTGCGCGAGCACACCGGTGTGCTCGCGCTCGGCGGCGGGGCCGTGCTCGCCGAGGAGACGCGGGAGCTGCTCGCCGGCCGCCCGGTGGTCTTCCTCGACGTCGAGGTCGGCGAGGCCGTGAGGCGGGTCGGCCTGAACCAGGCCCGCCCGCTGCTCGCCGTCAACCCGCGCCAGCAGTGGCGCACCCTCATGGACGCCCGCCGCCCGCTGTACACCGAGGTCGCCCGGGCCGTCGTGGCCACCGACGGCCTCGACCCCGACGAGGTCGCCGACGCCGTCCTCGACACGCTGAAGATCCGGCCCGCCGGACCCGCCGAGCAGGCCGACCGGACCGAACCGACCGGCCAGGAGAACACCGCATGACCGAGCAGCAGTCCGTCACCCGAATCCAGGTCGGCGGCGTCGACGGCACCGACCCCTACGAGGTCCTCGTCGGCCGGCAGCTGCTCGACGAGCTGCCCGGGCTCGTCGGGCCGCGCGCCAAGCGGGTCGCCGTGCTGCACCCGGAGGCGCTCGCCGAGACCGGCGAGGCGCTCCGCGAGGACCTGGCCGGACAGGGCTACGAGGCCATCGCGATCCAGCTGCCGAACGCCGAGGAGGCCAAGACCGTCGAGGTCGCCGCCTACTGCTGGAAGGCGCTCGGCCAGACCGGCTTCACCCGCTCCGACGTGATCGTCGGCGTCGGCGGCGGGGCCACCACCGACGTCGCCGGCTTCGTCGCGGCCACCTGGCTGCGCGGGGTGCGCTGGGTCGCCGTGCCCACCACCGTCCTCGGGATGGTCGACGCGGCCGTCGGCGGGAAGACCGGCATCAACACCGCCGAGGGCAAGAACCTCGTCGGCGCCTTCCACCCGCCGGCGGGCGTCCTGTGCGACCTGGCCGCCCTCGACTCGCTCGGCGTGAACGACTACGTCAGCGGCCTCGCCGAGATCATCAAGGCCGGGTTCATCGCCGACCCGGCGATCCTCGACCTGATCGAGGCGGACCCCGAGGCCGCCCGCACCCCGCAGGGCCCGCACACCGCCGAGCTGATCGAGCGGGCGATCCGGGTCAAGGCCGAGGTCGTCTCCAACGACCTCAAGGAGTCGGGGCTGCGCGAGATCCTCAACTACGGGCACACCCTGGCCCACGCGATCGAGAAGAACGAGCGCTACAAGTGGCGGCACGGGGCCGCCGTCTCCGTCGGCATGGCGTTCGCCGCCGAACTCGGCCGGCTGGCCGGGCGGCTCGACGACGCCACCGCCGACCGGCACCGCAGCGTCCTCGCCTCGGTCGGCCTGCCGCTGACCTACCGGGGCGACCAGTGGCCCAAGCTCCTGGAGACCATGAAGGTCGACAAGAAGTCGCGCGGCGACCTGCTGCGCTTCATCGTCCTCGACGGGATCGCCAAGCCCACCGTCCTGGAGGGCCCCGACCCGGCCGTGCTGCTCGCGGCGTACGGCGAAGTCTCCTCCTGACGCGGAACCGCGACACCCCCCGCCCGCATCTCACTCCCGACCACGGGCACTTGTCACCGTCCCCGGCCGTTCACACGACACCGGCCGGGGACGGTACCGTTCGGCCCAGTCCTGCGCGCGCCCCCGGTGGGGTGCGCCCGTACGAAACGGAGTGGCACCGGATGCAGCACGCTGTGGGGGTCCCGCTGCCACCACCTCATCCGCCGGGTCCGGTCGGGCATGTGGCCGGGCCGCCCTCCCCGGCGCACCGCCCCGGGGGGCCGCCCGTGGCCCGGGCGCAGCACCCCGGCGCCCCGCTGCCCCAGCAGCCGCCGCCGTCGCCCCTGCACGCCGTGCCCTCCGGGCCTCCGCCCCGGGACACCACCGGCCACATCCCCCTGCCGCCCGGCGGCCCCGTCGCGGCCCCGCTGCCCCCGACCGGGCCGGCGCCCGCGGACACCGGCGCCACCACCCTCGCCGTCCTGCTCATCGGCCCCGCCGGCGCCGGCAAGACGAGCGTGGCGCGCCACTGGGCCTCCCAGCGCCGCGTCGCCACCGCGCACATCAGCCTCGACGACGTCCGCGAGTGGGTCTGCTCCGGCTTCGCCGACCCGCAGACCGGCTGGAACGACCAGTCCGAGACCCAGTACCGCCTCGCCCGGCGCACCTGCGGCTTCTCCGCGCGCAACTTCCTCGCCAACGGCATCTCCTGCATCATCGACGACGCCGTCTTCCCCGACCGCCCCGTCGTCGGGCTCGGCGGCTGGAAGCGGCACGTCGGCCCCGGCCTGCTGCCCGTCGTGCTGCTGCCCGGTCTGGAGGTCGTCCTGGAGCGCAACGCCCGGCGGACCGGCAACCGGCGGCTGTCCGACGAGGAGGTCGCGGCCATCCACGGCCGGATGGCCGGGTGGTACGGCTCCGGCCTGCCGATCATCGACAACTCCGGCTACGACATCCCCACCACCGCCCGCGTCCTCGACGACGTCCTCGCCCGCTCCATCGCCAGCCCGCCCACCTGGTAGCGGCGCGCCCCGGTCGGACGCGCTGGAGCGGCCGACCCGGGTCGCCGCTCGTACGCTCGCCCTATGGCAGAGGCGCACGAGACCCGACGAGCACAGCTGAGGGAACGATTCACCGCCGCCGGGAACGGCGCCGCGCTGATCACCCGGCCCGCCAACGTCCGCTATCTGGCGGGCGCGGCTCCCCAGGGCGCCGCGCTGCTCGTCGGGGGCGACGAGGACGTGCTCCTGTGCGACCGGATGCCGACCGACCAGGTCGGCGTGGGCCGCCCCGACGAGGCCCTGCGCATCCAGCTGCTCGCCGCCTCCGACGGCGACGCGGCCCTGGCCGCCGCCGGACTGGCCGCCGGCCTGAGGGCGGACGCGCTGGCGGTCGAGGAGCACGACCTCACCGTCACCCGCCACCGCGCGCTGGCCGCCCGGGCGCCCCGGCTGCGCCTGACCGACCTCGGGCAGGCCGTCGAGCAGCAGCGGCTGACCAAGGACGAGGAGGAGATCGCCCTGATCCGCACCGCGGGCGAGATCGCCGACCAGGCGCTCGGCGAGCTCCTGGAGTCGATCCTCGTCGGCCGCACCGAACGGCACCTCGCCCTCGAACTCGAGCGCCGCCTCGTCGACCACGGCGCCGACGGCCCCGCCTTCGCCACCTCCGTCGCCTCCGGGCCGAACGCCGCACGGATCGGGCACCGGCCCACCGACCGCCGGGTCGAGGAGGGCGATCTGCTCTCCGTCTGCCTCGGCGCCGCCTACCACGGCTACCGCGCGGAGGTCGGCCGCACCTTCGTGATCGGCAACGCCCCCGCCGACTGGCAGGTCGAGCTCTACGAGGTCGTCTTCGCCGCTCAGCGGGCCGGCCGCCAGGCGCTCACCCCGGGCGCCGAGTACCGCGACGCCGACCGCGCGGCCCGCCAGGTCCTCCACGCCGCCGGGTACGGCGACGCCCTCGCACCGCGCACCGGTCACGGGGTCGGACTGGAAAACGACGAGGACCCGCAGCTCGCCCCCGAAGCCATGGGTAAACTGGACGCTTGCGTGTCCGTCACCGTCGAACCGGGGGTCCACCTCCCGGGCCGGGGCGGAGTCAGGATCGACGACACGCTCGTCGTGCGCCCCCCGGCGGACGGCGGACCCGAGCTACTCACCATCACGACCAAGGAACTGCTCGCGCTCTAGCGCCTCACCGGGCGCGGAACGGGGCGACCCTTGGTTCCACCGCGTCAGTCCAGGAGATTCCGCAACCGTGGCTTCCACGAACGACCTCAAGAACGGCATGGTGCTCAAGCTCGACGGAGGCCAGCTCTGGTCCGTCGTCGAGTTCCAGCACGTCAAGCCCGGCAAGGGCCCCGCGTTCGTACGCACCAAGCTCAAGAACGTGCTCTCCGGCAAGGTCGTCGACAAGACCTTCAACGCCGGCGTGAAGGTCGACCAGGCCACCGTCGACCGCCGCGACATGCAGTTCTCGTACATGGACGGCGAGTACTACGTCTTCATGGACATGCAGACGTACGACCAGATGCACATCGACAAGAAGGCCGTCGGCAACGCCGCGAACTTCCTGATCGAGGGCTTCACCGCCACCGTCGCCACGCACGAGGGCGAGGTGCTCTACGTCGAGCTGCCCGCCGCCGTCGAGCTGACCGTCCAGCACACCGAGCCCGGCGTCCAGGGCGACCGGTCCACGGGCGGCACCAAGCCCGCGACGCTGGAGACCGGCCACGAGATCGGCGTGCCGCTGTTCATCAACATCGGCGAGAAGATCAAGGTCGACACCCGCACGAGCGACTACCTCGGCCGGGTGAACAGCTAACCGTGGCCGCCCGGAACACGGCCCGCAAGCGGGCCTTCCAGATCCTCTTCGAGGCCGACCAGCGCGGGGCAGACGTGCAGACGGTCCTCGCGGACTGGATTCGGCACGCCCGCACCGACACCCGCCAGCCGCCCGTCAGCGAGTTCACGATGGAGCTGGTCGAGGGGTACGCACAGCACGCGCCCCGCATCGACGAGCTGATCGCGACCTACGCCGTCGGCTGGACGCTCGACCGGATGCCGGTCGTGGACCGCAACATCGTGCGGCTCGGCGCCCACGAGCTGATCTGGGTCGACGGCACGCCGGACGCCGTCGTCATCGACGAGATGGTCCAGATCGCCAAGGAGTTCTCGACCGACGAGTCCCCGGCCTTCGTCAACGGCCTGCTCGCCCGCTTCAAGGACCTGAAGCCGAGCCTGCGCCGCGACGCGGAGGGCTGAGGACCGCCCTCCGCGGCGCACGCCGGCACGTACGCCACACACTGAAGGGGCCGTCAGCACATGACGGCCCCTTCGGCGTTCCCCATCGGCGGGTTCGCGCACAAGCGCCGGGGCGCGCACACGGAAATCCG
>NZ_JBHWZH010000101.1:0-22982 GCF_042728285.1 Streptomyces sp. NPDC060194
CGCGGAGGCGGCCCCCGCGGACGCCCCGCCCGCCGACCCGCGGGTCCCGGCGGCGCCGGAGGCCACCGCCGCCTCGCCGTCCACCGGACTCGGCCCCGACCGGACCGCCGCGTCGGCCTCCGCCGGCGGACCCGCCGTCCCCGGTCCGCGCGAGCCCGTGGTGCAGCGGGCCGGCGTGGCCGGAAAGGTGTCGCCCCGCGTCCTGGCGGCGGCCGCCGTGGTCGTGGTCCTCGCCGTGCTCGGAGCCGTCCTCTTCTTCACCCTCGGCGACGACGATCCGGCCGGCGGCACGTCGAACGACAAGGCCGCGTCGAGCGGGGCCTCCGGCGGGCAGGGCGACGACAAGGGCACCGACGCCAAGCCCTCCGGCGACGCCTCGGACGACTCCGGCAAGGACGGTTCCGGCAAGGACGGTTCCGGCCAGGAGGAGTCCGGCAAGGGCGACGACCGGGGCGCCGGCGGCACGGAGGACGGCAAGGGAGGCGACGAGCCGTCCGCGAAGCCCAGCAAGCCCTCCGCCGACGGCGGGCAGGGCCGGGGCGCCCCCGTCGTCGACACCCACGACGACCGGCAGGGCTTCAGCATCGGGCTGCCCGCGGGCTGGAAGTACACCTCGACCGGCGCCACCGGAGCGCGCTTCAGCGGTCCGGACGGCCAGCGGCTCCTCGTCGCCTACACCTCCACGCCCAAGCCCGACCCGGTGGCGGACTGGCGCAACCAGGAGACGGTCATACGGGGCCGGTACCAGCAGTACGAGCGCATCCGCATAGAGGCCGTCGACTTCCGCGGGTGGAAGACGGCGGACTGGGAGTTCACCTTCGTCTCCGGCGGCGTGAAGTACCGCTCCGTGGACCGCGGGTTCATCGTCAACTCCCGCCAGGCCTACGCCCTCTTCTACACCGCCAAGGCGGACGGCTGGGACGGGGACCAGCGCCGCGACACCTGGGAGACGTTCACCCGCACCTTCACCCCCAAGTCGTGACATCGGGAACTCGCCAAGACCTGGGAACCGGCCCGCCACGGCACGTATGGTGAGTGTCCGTGAACCGTACGTGCGCGACTGAGCCCTCAACGGCTCGGTAGCCGAACGGAATTGACCGCCGCGCGGACAGGGAGGCCTCGTGGACGAGTACGCGGGTCGGGTCCTCGCCGACCGCTACCGGCTGCCGCTGCCCCCGTCCGACGCGTACGAGCTGAGCGAGGCTCAGGCGTTCGACACCTACAGCGGGCAGGAGGTCCTGGTCCGCCAGGTGCCGCTGCCGGAGGTCGTCGACGCGGAGGTGCTCGACGGGCGGCCGGGCCGCGGCGAGCCCGGCGGGTCCAACGGGTCCGGTGGGCCCGCTGGGCCCGCGGGGCCCGCGGGGTCCTCCGCCGGGGTCAGGACGGCGGTCCGGGGCGGGACGCGGCGGGCGGCCGACCCCGCCGTGCGGCGGGCCATCGAGGCGGCGCAGGCCGCGGCGGCCATCCCGGACCACCCGCGCCTCGACCAGGTCTTCGACGTCTTCGAGGACGGCGGCTCGCTCTGGGTCGTGAGCGAGCGGGTCGCCGCCCGGCCGCTCGCCGCGCTCCTCGCCGAGCGGCCGCTCTCGCCCTACCGGGCGGCCGAGGTCGCCCACGACGTCCTCGTCGCCCTCCGCGTCCTGCACGCGCACGGCTGGACCCACCGCAACATCACCGCCCGCACCGTCCTCGTCTGCGACGACGGCCGCGTCATGCTCACCGGGCTCGCCGCGGGCGCGGCGGAGGAGGCGCTCTGCGGGTACGACCCGCGCCCGGAGCCCGACGGCGAGCGCGTCGCGCCGCAGGCGAACGCCCCTGAGGGACCGTCAGGCACCCGGCCGTCCGTCCCGGGCCCGTCGGCCGTCCCCGGCCCGGCGGCCGGTCCGCGCCGGGACGCGGGCGGACCGCAGGGCCCCGGCCCCGCGCAGCCACGCCAGGACCCGGCCGCGGGGCCGGCGTACGCCGACCGCCCGACCGCGGGGGTCCGGCAGCCGGGTGGCGCGGCGTCGGGCCACGGACCGGACCGGCGGCCCGCCCCGGGTGCTCCGTCCGATGACGGCCAGGCCGAGGGCCCCGCGCGCCCGTGGCCGCCGGGGGTCGGGGCGGCGGGCGCCGGATCCGGGCAGCGGCCCGCGCAGGGTGCTCCGGCCCCGTACGCGGGTCGGCCGGTGGTCGGCCCGGCGCGGGAGTGGCCGCCGGCGCCGCCGCAGCCCGTGCCGCAGCAGTCGGGGCAGCCCGGCGGCGGCGGGGGTGGGTCAGGTGCGTCGGGTGCGCCGGGTGTGTCGGGTGCGCCGAACCTGCCGGCCCCGGCGTCGCCCGCCGCCGCGTCGCAGATGCGGCCGGCGCGGGCGGAGCTGCCGGACGCGGCCGACGTGCGCGCGGCCCGGGCCGGAGCCATCGCCGCGTACCGCGCGGGCGCGCGGGCCGCGGCGCGGGTGAACGAGGCCCAGCGCGGCTCCGGGACCCCGCAGGGCGGCGCGCAGCCGGTCCGTGAACTGCCCGGCCAGGCGCAGCGGATCGCCGACCCGTACGGCGTCGCGGGCCGTACGGCCGCCGCCCCGCCGGCGCAGCGCGGGCGGCCCGAACCGGACGGCGGGCAGCGGCCGGCCCTCCCGGCCCCGCAGCAGCCCGGCACGGCGTACCCCGGGCCGCAGCAGCCCGGCCCGAGGCCGGGCCCGCCGCAGCAGGCCCCGCAGCGGCCCGGCACGGGCCTGGAGCGGACCGCCCCGCACCCGCAGCAGTCGCCCCGGCCGCCGCAGTCCGCACAGCCGCAGCCGCACACGCTCGCGCGGCCGTACGTCCCGCAGCAGTCGCCCCCGCAGTCCGCGCCGCACCCGTCGGGCCCCGCCCCGTGGGACCGTCCCGCCGCGCCCTTGCGCGGGCCCGCGACGCCGCTCGCCGCCGAGCGGGCGCGGCAGGCGCGGATGGCGGTCGTGGGCCCGGTGACCGAGCGGTGGGCGCCGGAGCAGGCCGGCCCGGTGCACGGCAACTGGCAGCTGGCTCCGCCCGTCGGCCCGGCGACCGACCTCTGGGCACTCGGCGCGCTGCTGTTCCGCGCGGTGCAGGGGCACGCCCCCTACCCGGAGGACTCCGCCGCCGAACTCGTGCAGCTGGTCTGCGCCGAGCCGCCCGCGTTCGCCGAGGAGTGCGGGCCGCTGCGCCCGGTCGTCGAGTCCCTGCTGCGCGCGGATCCCACCGAGCGGCCGGACGTCGAGGAGCTGCGCGGCTGGCTGCGCTCCCTGGTGCGCTCCGCGCCCGAGCCCGAGGCGGGCGTGCGCCTGGTGCCGCTGCCCTCCACGCCGCCCCCGCACGCCCTGGGCGCGGGGATCGGGCGGCTGCCCGTCGTCCGCCGCCGGGGCGACATGGTCAAGCGGCCGCGCGGGACGATGGTGCACGGCCGGCACAAGCGCGGCAGGCAGCGCTCCGCCGCGCCCCGCTCGCTCGGCCGCTGGCTGCTCGCGGGCGTCCTGCTGCTGCTCGCCGGGGCGGTCGCCTACGCGATGTTCCTCATGCCGAAGGCCGGTTCGCAGGACGGTGCCGAGGGGCAGCGCCCCCAGGGCATCGGCGGCGGCCCCTCGGCCCGGCCGAGCGCCGCCGAGCCGACGGCCGGCACGTCCCCGGACGACGGCGGGCCCGCGCCCGCCCCCAGCCGCGCCCCCCAGACCACCGCCCCCGCCCCCGAGCGGACCGCGCTCCCCGAGGGCTTCGTGCTCCGCAAGGACCTGGAGAAGTTCCAGCTCGCCGTCCCCAGCGGCTGGGACCGGCAGGGGCAGAACGCGCTCGGCCAGGTCACGTACACCGACGGGAAGCTCGACCTGATCGTCGTCCCCGGCCGCGACAGCGTCGCGGAGTACGGCGACGGCCCGGCGGCCTACCAGAGCGACCACGAGCGGGAGCTGCAGGCGTTCCGCGACGCCCAGTGGACCAGCATGCGGGGCGTGAAGGAGATCGGCGTCGGCGACCGGCGGATGGCCGAGGGCCAGTACACCTGGGGCGGCGGCCGCGGCGGCGACACCGTCGCCTACAACGGCGTGATGATCGTCGACGGCCGCTACCACGTCGTCCAGGTGCGCGGCCCGAAGGCGCGGCAGTCGGAAGTGGCGGACGTTTTCGAGCAGGCTTTCGCGTCCTACCGGGCATGAAGGGGGCATGGCGTACGAGGGGAACGAGCGGGGCGTCGAGTCCACCGGTGGCCGGGTCGTCGGCGGCCGCTACCGGCTGCGGGAGCGGCTCGGCCGGGGCGGGATGGGCGTCGTCTGGCGCGCCACCGACGACCTGCTCGGCCGCGAGGTGGCCGTCAAGGAGCTGATCACCGACAGCTCCCGTGACACCCCCTGGTACCGCGAACGCACCCTGCGCGAGGCGCGGGCGGTCGCCCAGGTGCGGCATCCGAACGTCATCGTGGTGCACGACGTCGTGGAGGACGAGGGCCGCCCGCACATCGTCATGGAGCTGGTCGAGGGCCCGACCCTGGCCGAGCGGATCGCCGCCGCGGGGCCGCTCACCCCCGCCGAGACCGCCCGCATCGGCCTCTCCCTGCTCGCCGCGCTGCGCACCGCCCACGACCTCGGCGTCCTGCACCGCGACCTCAAGCCCGCGAACGTCCTCCTGGAGCACGGCACGGGCCGGGTCGTCCTCACCGACTTCGGGATCGCCCAGTTACCGGGCGCGGCGACGATCACGGAGGCCGGGTCGTTCGTCGGCTCCCCCGAGTACACCGCGCCCGAGCGGATGTCCGGGGCCGCGGCGGGGCCCGCCGCCGACCTCTGGTCGCTGGGCGTGCTCCTCTGCGCGGCGCTCAGCGGGGGCGAGACGCCCTTCCACCGCGACTCCCTCAGCGGCGTCCTGCACGCGGTGGTGCTGGGCGAGATCCGGCCCCCGGCCGCCGCGGGACCGCTGCTCCCGGTCGTCACCGGACTGCTCGACCGCGACCCCGCGCGGAGGCTCGACGCGGCGGGCGCGGAACGGCTGCTGCTCGCCTTCACCCTCACCGGCACCACCCCCCACGCCCCGCCCGGCCACGCCCCCGCGCGGGACGCCGCCCACGCCCCGCACGCCTCGCGCGGCCCCCACGACCCCGACGAACACGCCCCGCCCGCCCCCGCGCGCCGGCCCGCCCCCGGCCCGCCGGGCGCACTCCCGGACCCCGCCCCGCTCGCCCTTCCGCTGCCCCTGCCCCTCCCCGGCGTCGCGCAGGTCGCGATACCCGTCCCCGTAAAGGTCGAGGTGCCCGGGCCGCCGCCGCGGCGGTACCGGTTGGCGCTGGTCGCCGCCGCGCTGGTCGCGGCGATCGGCGGGGCGGCGGTGGCGGCCGGGGCGCTGCTGCTCGACCGCAACGCGGGGCGGCCGGGGCAGGAGGTGCGGACGGTGACGAGCACGGCGACGGCCACCGGCGGCGGTCCGACGAGTTCGCGGCCGGCGGCCACGCCGTCCGAGGCGGCGTCCCGGCGGTGAACGATTGCCCTGATCAGGCACTTTGCTGCCAGCGTTCACTGGCGTGATGCCTTGAGGTGACGGCGGCGCCCCAAACCCTCGTTACCCACGGGTACCCAAACGGGTCCACCGGGCATACGCTCGGCCCATGACGGACTCGACGGTCACTCGGACGGACGCGCAGGACACCGCCTCGAACCCGGCCGCGGCCGCCCCCGCCGGGGCGCGCACCGCCGCCGACGTGGTGACCCCGGACCTGGTCGCCCGACTCACCCGCGGCGTGCTCGGCTCGGGCACCACCCGCAGCCACACCCCGCTCACCGGCGAGCCGCTCGCCGACCTCCCCGAGGCCGCGCCCGAGGACGTCGAGGCCGCCTTCGCGCGGGCCCGCGCCGCCCAGCCCGCCTGGGCCGCCGTCCCGCTGCGCACCCGCGCGCGGATCGCGCTCCGCTTCCACGACCTGGTGCTCGCCCGGCAGGCCGAGATCCTCGACATCGTCCAGCTGGAGACCGGCAAGACCCGGATGCACGCCCACGAGGAGGTGCAGAGCGTCGTCGTGGCCGCGCGGCACTACGGCCGCAGCGCCGCCCGCTACCTGCGGCCCAAGCGCCACATCGGCGCGGTCCCCGGCCTCACCAAGGTCACCGAGCTCCACCAGCCGCGCGGCGTCGTCGGGCAGATCGCCCCCTGGAACTACCCCTTCGAGCTCTCCGTCGGCGACGCCCTGCCGGCCTTCCTCGCGGGCAACGCCGTCGTCATGAAGCCCGACACCGAGACCGCGCTGAGCGCCCTGTGGGGCCGCGAGCTGCTGATCGAGGCCGGGCTGCCGGCGGCCGTCTTCCAGATCGTGCTCGGGGAGGGCCCCGTCGTCGGCCCCGAGGTCGTCGAGCGTGCCGACTACGTCTCCTTCACCGGCTCCACCCGCACCGGCCGCGAGGTCGCCCAGCGGGCCGCCGCCCGACTCGTCGGCGCGTCGCTGGAGCTCGGCGGCAAGAACGCGATGCTCGTCCTCAGGGACGCCGACATCGACAAGGCCGCCGCCGGCGCCGTCCGCGCCTGCTTCTCCACCGCCGGCCAGCTCTGCATCTCCATCGAGCGCCTCTACGTGCACTCCTCGGTCGCCGACGCCTTCCTGGAGCGCTTCGTCGCCCGTACCCGCGCCATGCGCCTGGGCGGCGCGCTCGCCTACGGCGCCGACATGGGCTCCCTGGCGGGCCCGGCGCAGCTGCGCGCGGTCACCGCCCACGTCGACGAGGCCGTCGCCAAGGGCGCCACCGCCCTCACCGGCGGCCGCCCCCGCCCCGACCTCGGCCCGTACTTCTACGAGCCGACGATCCTCGACGGCGTCGAGCCGCCGATGGCCGTCTGCACCGAGGAGACCTTCGGCCCGGTCGTCTCCGTCTACCGCTTCGACGACGAGGACGAAGCCGTGGAGCGCGCCAACGGCACCCCCTACGGCCTCAACTCCAGCGTCTGGACCCGCGACGCCGGGCGCGGCCACGCGATCGCCGCCCGGCTGCGGACCGGCACCGTCAACATCAACGAGGGCTACGCCCCGGCCTACGGCTCGGCGCGGTCCCCGATGGGCGGCATGAAGCAGTCCGGCCTCGGCCGCCGGCACGGCGCGGAGGGCATCCTCAAGTACACCGAGGCGCAGACCGTCGCCCACCAGCGGCTGCTGCCCATGGGCCCCTCGCACGGCCTCGACGACGAGCGGTACGCGGAGCTGATGACCCGCGGCCTGAAGGCGATGAAGGCGCTGCGCCTGCGCTGAGCCCCCCACCACCCGCACGGTTCTCGACGAGGAGAGCACATGCCCGAGGACACCCCTGCCCGAGACCGCGCCCCCGAGGAGCCCGGCGAGGGCGACTCCGGGTGGGACCACGACGTGATCGTCATCGGCTCCGGTTTCGGCGGATCGGTCACCGCCCTGCGGCTCACCGAGAAGGGCTACCGGGTCGGTGTCCTGGAGGCGGGCCGCCGCTTCACCCCGGACACCCTCCCCAGGACCTCCTGGGACGTCCGCAACTACCTCTGGGCCCCCCGCCTCGGCCTCTACGGCCTGCAGCGCATCCACCTCCTGGGCAACGTCATGGTGCTCGCCGGGGCGGGCGTCGGCGGCGGCTCGCTGAACTACGCCAACACCCTGTACGTGCCGCCCGCACCGTTCTTCCAGGACCCGCAGTGGGGCTCCATCACCAACTGGCAGGAGGAGCTGCGCCCGTACTACGACCAGGCCCGGCGGATGCTCGGCGTCCGCCTCAACCCGACCGTCACCCCCTCCGACGTGCACCTGAGGGCGGCCGCGGAGGCCATGGGGGTCGGGGACACCTTCCACATGGCCCCGGTGGGGGTCTTCTTCGGCGACGGCGACGACGCCGCCGCGGACGGCAGCGGTCCGCGGGTAAGGCCCGGCGTCCAGGTGAGCGACCCTTACTTCGGCGGGGCGGGTCCCGCGCGGACGGCCTGCACCGAGTGCGGCTCCTGCATGACCGGCTGCCGGCAGGGCGCGAAGAACACCCTCACCGAGAACTACCTGTACCTCGCGGAGCGGGCGGGTGCGGTCGTGCGGCCGATGACGACGGTGACCGGGGTGCGCGAGCACCCCTCGGGCGAGGGCTTCGAGGTCCTGACCGTACCGACCGGGCGGTCCGCGTCGAAGGGGCGCGGGCGTGCGCGGCGGGGGAGCGCGTCCCGCGCGGGTGCGCGCCGCGGGGGCGGCAGCGGTGCCACTGTCCTCCGCGCCCGGCACGTCGTCGTCGCGGCCGGCACGTACGGCACGCAGACGCTGCTGCACTCCATGAAGGCCGCGGGCCACCTGCCCCGCCTCTCCGACCGCCTGGGCGAGCTGACCCGCACCAACTCCGAGGCGCTCGTCGGCTCCCAGACCACCGACCGCCGCTACCGCGCGAAGCACGGCGTCGACCGGGTCGACTTCACCCGCGGCGTCGCGATCACCTCGTCCGTCCACCCGGACGCCGACACCCACATCGAGCCGGTCCGCTACGGCAAGGGCTCCAACGCGATGGGCGGCCTGTCGATCCTCCAGGTGCCGTTCGGCGCCCACCGGGTGCGCGGCTGGCTCGCCGGCATGGCCCGGCACCCGCTCCTCGCGGCCCGCTCGCTGTCCAACCGGCGCTGGTCCGAGCGGACCATCATCGGCCTGGTCATGCAGTCCGTGGACAACTCCCTGACGACCTACCTGAAGCCCGGCGGGCTCGGCCGCGGCCTGCTGACCGCCCGGCAGGGGCACGGCGCCCCCAACCCGAAGCAGATCGAGGCCGCCTCCCGCGCGGCGAGCCTGGTCGCCGAGGAGATCAACGGCTTCGCCGGATCCAACATCGGCGAGCTCATGGGGACCCCGCTCACCGCGCACTTCCTCGGCGGCTGCGTGATCGGCGACTCCCCGGAGACCGGCGTCATCGACCCCTACCACCGGCTCTACGGGCACCCGGGCATCTCCGTGGTCGACGGCGCGGCGATCTCCGCGAACCTCGGCGTGAACCCGTCGCTCACCATCACCGCCCAGGCCGAGCGGGCGATGGCGTACTGGCCCAACAAGGGGGAGGCCGACACCCGGCCCGCCCAGGACGCGCCCTACCGGCGGCTCGCGCCGGTCGCGCCGAAGGAGCCGGCCGTCCCCGCGGGCGCGTTCGGGGCGCTGGACCTGCCGTTCCTGGGGATGCCGGAGGTCCGCCCGCGGACCTGACCCCGGACGTGCGAGAGGTCCTGCACCCCCCTCCGAGTGCAGGACCTCTCGTCAGCCGTCAGCGCGTGTGCTTACGCGTGCGAGCCCTCGTTCGCCGAGCGGCGGCGCATCGCGAAGACGACGCCCGCGCCCGCGAGAATCGTGACACCGCCGACCATGCCGATGACCGGCAGGGACGACTCCGAACCGGTCTCGGCGAGCTCGCCGGTGGCCGGGATCGGGGTGGGGCTGGTGCTGCCCTGCGGGTTCGGGGCGGGGGTGGTCGGCGGGTTCGTCGGCTTCGCCTCGCCCGGGTTCTCGTTGTCCGAGCCGGCGGCCAGGACCTCGAAGCCGTAGTACGCGAACGCGGTGTGGACGCAGGTCTCGTCCTCGTTCAGGTAGCCGCCGAAGCCGAGCGCGAAGCTCTCGCCGGCCGGGGCCTTGGCGTCGATGTCGACGCGCAGCTCGATGGCGACCGTCTTCTTGGCGTCCAGGCTGGTCGCACCGAAGATCAGACCGGGGACGAGCTCGTCGCCGGACAGCGACTCCCAGGCCTTGGTGGCGGGGTTGCGGACCTGCAGCTCCACGTGGGAGGCCAGGTCGTCCTCCAGGCCGTCGATACCGGCGAACCACTGCACCTCGCCGAGGGCCTTGTCGCTGGTGTTGGCGGCGTTGAGGGTGAAGCCGTGCCAGCCGCTGCCCGCGACGATCTTGCCGGGCAGGCCGCTGACCGAGAGCTCCAGGGCGCTCTCCTCGTCGATGCCCTCGTCGTTGGTGGGGCACTCCTCCTGGTCCCAGTCCGACGGGGTGGTCGCGGTGCTGGACGCGGAGGCGGACGCCGAGGTGCTCGCGGACGCCGAGGCGGACGTGGACGCGGACGCGGAGGCGCTGGCCGACGGGGCCGGCGGGGTCGAGGCGGTCGCGGAGGCGCTCGCGCTCGGCGCGGGGGCGGACTCGCTCGCGGACGTGGACGGCGCCGGCTCGGCCGGCTTCGTCACCGACGCGCTCGGCGACGGCTCGACGGGCGCCGGTGCGGACTCGGTCGCCGAGGCGGACGGCTCCGGGTCGGTGGCGTACGCGGCGGGAGCCGCGAGCAGGGTGAGCGGGGCTATGACGGCCGTCGCCGCCGCAGCGGCCATGGCACGGCGAAGCTTCATGTTGTCGTCCTCGATGCGGGTAGGGGCGCTGCCCCAGGTGAGAGGCGTGGCCGAAGTTCCGCATGCAAGACCGGTGACGTGAGGGAACGGTTGCCCTATTTTCACAGGATCTTTATGTGTCCTGCGTCACACAGGGCAGTGCTGGCGACCCGTACCGCGAAGGTGGACCGGCCGCCCCCGGGCGTCCCCGGGGCCGGCCGGTCCTTGCGATGACCGGGCTGCTGTCCCCTGCCGTCCGGTCACCGTCCCGGAGCGAGGTCCCACGGCGTACGGTCACGATCACCCGTACGCCTCATCGCTCCGGCGCAAGCCACGCGTGGTTGTTGTTGCGACGGTTCAACGAGGGGCCGCAGGCCCCGGTCACGGGGCCGTACGGGTGACCCGTACACGCGACCGCCGCACCGTGTTCAGAGGCGCCCCCGGCTCAGCTCCAGGAGGGTGAGCGCCAGTGCGGCGCCCTGCCGGCCGAGCGCGTCGCTGTAGTGGGACACCACCGCCATCTCGCGGTTGAGGTTGACCCGGCGGCCGCCGGAGGTGATGCGCGCCTCCTGGATCACGGCCGAGACGGCCAGCCGCTCCTGAATCAGGCCGATGATCCGGTCGTCGAGTGCGTCGATCCGCTCCCGTGCGCCGCCGATGAGCGCGGCGGCGTCGTCGGTGCGGGCGCCGGTGCGCTCCATCGTGCTGCCGGCGGGGGTGGTGCTGCTCATGGGATCTCCTCGGGTGGGTGCGGGAGAGCCGGCGGCCGCCGGGAGCGGGGAACGACAGGAGCCCCGGGCGGCCTGACCGGCCCGGGGCTCCTGTGGAAGTGCTTGTTCCTAAGGGTTCAAGCAGCACGACCATGACAGCCGGACGGGCCGGTGCCATAGGTAAACGCGAAGACGCGCGGGTGCTCGAACATGGCGAGAAGTATGGACCCGGGAGGGCGCCCGGGCCAAGCCGGGCCGGTCGGCGGTTCGGATGGTGAGACGAAAGCACAAGTGCCCGGACCGTTAGAATCGACGACACACCGTGGGACAAACCCCGTTCTGCTACGCCGGAAGGCCGCGAACCCGTGTCATCAGCGCCCCCCGCCCCGGACGTCGTTCTCGTAGTCGACTTCGGCGCCCAGTACGCCCAGCTCATCGCCCGCCGCGTCCGCGAGGCCCGGGTCTACAGCGAGATCGTGCCGAGCACCATGCCGGTCGCCGAGATGCTCGCGAAGAACCCGGCGGCGATCATCCTCTCCGGCGGCCCGTCGTCCGTCTACGCCGACGGCGCCCCGAGCGTGGACCGCGCGCTCTTCGAGGCCGGCGTCCCCGTCTTCGGCATGTGCTACGGCTTCCAGCTGATGGCGACGACGCTCGGCGGCACCGTCGACAACACCGGTGCCCGCGAGTACGGCCGCACCCCGCTGCACGTCTCGAAGTCCGGCTCCACCCTGTTCGAGGGCACCCCGGACGAGCAGCCGGTCTGGATGTCCCACGGCGACGCCTGCAGCGCCGCCCCCGAGGGCTTCACCGTCACCGCCTCGACCGACGTCGTCCCCGTCGCCGCGTTCGAGAACGACGAGAAGCGGCTCTACGGCGTCCAGTACCACCCCGAGGTCATGCACTCCACGCACGGCCAGCAGGTCCTTGAGCACTTCCTCTACCGGGGCGCGGGCATCACCCCGACCTGGACCACCGGCAACGTGATCGAGGAGCAGGTCGCCGCGATCCGCGAGCAGGTCGGCGACAAGCGCGCCATCTGCGGTCTGTCCGGCGGCGTCGACTCCGCGGTCGCCGCCGCGCTGGTGCAGAAGGCCATCGGCTCCCAGCTGACCTGCGTGTACGTCGACCACGGCCTCATGCGGCAGGGCGAGACCGAGCAGGTCGAGAAGGACTTCGTGGCCGCCACCGGCGTCCAGCTCAAGGTCGTCGACGCCGAGGAGCGGTTCCTGACCGCGCTCGCCGGGGTCTCCGACCCGGAGCAGAAGCGAAAGATCATCGGCCGGGAGTTCATCCGGGTCTTCGAGCAGGCCCAGGCCGAGATCATCGCCGAGGGCGGGGCCGACGTGGCCTTCCTCGTGCAGGGCACCCTCTACCCGGACGTGGTCGAGTCCGGCGGCGGCACCGGCACCGCGAACATCAAGTCGCACCACAACGTCGGCGGGCTCCCCGAAGACATCGAGTTCCAGCTCGTCGAGCCGCTGCGGCAGCTCTTCAAGGACGAGGTCCGCATGGTCGGCCAGGAGCTGGGACTTCCCGACGAGATCGTCCAGCGCCAGCCCTTCCCCGGCCCCGGCCTCGGCATCCGGATCGTCGGCGAGGTCACCAAGGAGCGCCTGGACCTGCTGCGCGCGGCCGACGCGATCGCCCGCGAGGAGCTGACCGCGGCCGGCCTCGACCGCGACATCTGGCAGTGCCCGGTCGTCCTGCTCGCCGACGTCCGCTCCGTCGGCGTCCAGGGCGACGGCCGCACCTACGGCCACCCGATCGTCCTGCGCCCGGTCTCCTCCGAGGACGCGATGACGGCGGACTGGACGCGGATGCCGTACGAGACGCTCGCGAAGATCTCGACGCGGATCACGAACGAGGTCGCGGACGTCAACCGGGTGGTGCTCGACGTGACGAGCAAGCCGCCGGGCACGATCGAGTGGGAGTAGTCCGGCCGCCGGCGTGAGCCGGCACCGTTCAGCGCGCGGCCCCCGGGGTGTGTCCCCGGGGGCCGCTCCCGTCCTTGCGTCCCCCCGTCCCCCCCCCCGCCCCCCCCGGGTCCCCCCGTCACTTCCGGCGGAACGTGTGCGGCTCCGCGCCCGGCCGCCACAGCGTGACGCACAGCTCGTCCCCCTCGACGGCGGTCCGCACCACCTCCGACAACTCGACCCGGAACAGGTGGAACGGACCCGCCGGGGCGCCCACCTCCTCGCGGCAGCGGGCGAACAGCTCCTCGTCCTCGCCGACCTCGACCGCCCGGCCGCCGACCCGGACGTCGCCGCCGCCCATCGTGTCGCCCTCGCCGTGGTTCGCCTGGAGGGTCAGCCGGGGGTCGCGGAGCAGGTCGAGCGCCTTCACCGCACCGGGCATCGAGCCGATCAGCACCTCCCCGAAGCGGATCGTCACCTCGGTGCCGCTGGTGCGGGGCGAGCCGTCTCTGCGGAGGGTCGCCAGCGTGTGGTGGGTGTACGCCGCGAAGCGGTCCCGGACGGTGCGGGCGAACCCGGGCTGCGCCGCCTCGAAGTCCGCCCAGCTCAGGGGTGGGATGGTCATGGGACCAGCCTGACAGCGATACCCGACATCCTCTGTCCGGTAAGGGGCGGGTTCGGTCCCCCCTGTGCCGTACGGCACAATTCCCGTGCACGGCAGGCAAGTTCACGAGGATCGGTGCGGGAAGGCAGTCACGCGTGGCGGTGCAAGAGGCGAGACGGAGTGCCCACGGCGGCGGCTGCACCTGCGGGGACTGCCCGCACGGCGCCCGCGAGGGACACCGGCGCGCGGTGGCCGAGTTCACGGCCCGGCGCGACGAGCTGGCCTCCGGCCGGGGGCTGCCGACCGCCGTCGCGCACTCCGCGGGCGCGAGCCGGCAGTGGGTGTCGGACGAGTTGAGCCAGTCCGCGCGGCGGGTCGCCGAGCGCGGGCGCGAGGAGGGCCAGGTCTGGCTCGGCCGGCTGTGGCGGCTCACCCTGGTCGTCGTCTGGGGCGCGGTCGTCGTGCTGCTCCTGGTGCAGGCGCTGACCGCGATCGGGGCCGGCTGGACCCTCTCCCGGACGGCCGGGCTCGTCGCCGCACTGGTCACGGCGGCGCTGCTGAGCGCCGCCGCCACCTTCCACCGGGCCCGCGGCGGGCTGCTCGCGCCCGTGATCGGCGAGGACAACCGGCTCTCCACGTCGCGCGCGGTCGCCGGTGCCTGGGTGCTGCTCGCCGTGTTCTCCGTGCTCGTGCTCTCCGTGCAGCTCGCCGGCGCCTCGCGGCACGGGCGGCGCGACGACCTGATCGCCGGCCTCGACCTGGCCCGCGGCGCGGGCCTCGTCACCGTCCTCGCGCTGACCTGCGCGATCGCCGTCTTCGTGCGGCGGGTCGTCGCGCTGCGGGTCCTGGACCGGCGGCTGCAGAAGGTCCGCGCGGACCGGCCGCGCGCCGCCGACCTACTCACCGACGACAGCGGGCGCGGCCACTTCTCCGACGTGCAGTACGTCCTGGTCAGCGGGGCCGCGGTGCTCTTCGCGGCGGTCCGCCTCGCCCGCCGGCCCGACCAGCTCCCCGATCTGCCGTGGGGACTCGCCCTGCTGGTCGCGGTCTCCGCGGCGACGTATCTGGCGGGCAAGTACGCGGAGGGCGGCCGCCCGGTCATCCACTCCGTGGTGCGGGCCCGGGAGGCCGGCGACCTGGACGCGCCGATCCGGACCGGCGACGACATCGAGATCCGCGGCGCCGGGTTCGTGCCGCCGGGGGCGCAGGGGCCGGACCGGCTGGCGCGGATGGCCGTCCGCATCGGCACCGTGCAGGTGCACGTCCCGCTGGTGCCGGTCACCGGCGGGTTCACCAACCCGACCGACGCCCTGCTCACCGTCCCGGTCCCGGTCGACGTCGAGCCCGGCCGGGTCGAGGTGCAGGTGATCACCGCGGCGGGGGTGGAGACCAACCGCTGCACCATCGACGTCACCGACTGACGGCCCGCCTCGCCCGCCCCGCCCTGTCCGCCCCGGGCCCCCAGGTGCGCCCCCCTGACCCGCTCGCCCGCCCGGCCGCCGCCGAAGGTCCGCCCGCCGCTGAGCGGGTAGGAGACGTCGTACGTATGGTCCGACGAACGGCGTGAACCGATGCGGACCGGTGCCGACGGGTGCCGGCCGGCGAGAGGCGGCGGCAGTCATGAGCCACGGCAGGCATTCCGGCACCCAGGGCACCACTTACGACGACGCGGACGGTGGCGGCCGCGGGGGGCCCGGTGACCGCGCGGGCCGGGGCAGACCCGGCCCCGGCGGCGGCCCCGGCGGCGGCCCCGGCGGCGGTCTGAAGGACACCGCCGCCCGCTACGCCCTGCTCCCGCTGCGGCTCTTCCTCGGCGTCACCTTCGTCTACGCGGGCCTCGACAAGCTCACCGACAGCGCCTTCCTCTCCGCCTCGGGGCCCGAGTCCATCGGCGAGATCATGCGGGGCCTGCGCGACAGCTCCGCCGTCCCCGGACTGATCGACCTCGCCCTGAAGGAACCGGTCGGTTTCGGCTACGCCATCGCCGTCGGCGAGGTGGCCGTCGGCCTCGGCACCCTGCTCGGCCTCCTCGCCCGCCTCGCCGCGCTCGGCGGCGCCCTGATCTCGCTGAGCCTCTGGCTCACCTGGAGCTGGTCCAGCGACCCCTACTACTACGGCAACGACCTCCCCTATCTCATGGGCTGGTTGACCCTGCTGCTGGCCGGGGCCTCGGTGTTCTCCGTGGACGCCTGGCTACGGGCCCGCAGGCGCACCCGGTAGGTCGTGAACGCCGCCACCGCGGCGACGAACAGCCCGGCGAAGGTCAGCGGGACCGCCGTCCACCACGGGGCCTCCCAGCGCCCGAACGCGTCACCGCCGTAGACGACCCCGACGGCGAGGAGCGTGAGCCCGGTGAGCAGCCGGCCGGGCTGGAACTCATGACTGTGCACGGTGCACCTCCACGTGTCCCACGCCCATGGTCAGCGTGAGGTCGAGCGTCCCGCCGTCGGCCACGGCGCCGCCGGGGGGCACGAGGGTGACGGTGCGCCGCTGGTCGATCCGGACGTCGATGTCCTTCGCCGGCAGGTCGCTCCGGGGGGTCTCCGGAGCCGCGGGGGCCTCCGGGGCCGCGGGAGGCGCCGAAGCGGAGGGTGGCGCCGAGGCGGCGGGTGGTGCCGAAGCGGAGGGTGCCGTGGAAGCGGCGGGTGGCGTCGGAGCGGTGGGCGCCGTCGGCGCTACGGCGTCGTCCCCCGGGGGCAGGGCGACGGAGCCGAGGTCGGCCGACGCGTCCACCCGGACGGTCGCGTCCGCGGGGACCGTCACCTCGATCATCCCGGCGGCGGCGTCGACCGAGGTGCTCACCGTGCGGTCGCCGGTGAGGTCGATCCGGCTGAGGTCGAGCCGGCCGTACCCCGTGCCGACGTCGTAGGCGGGGCGCACCTGGGCCAAGGTCGCCGGGGTCCAGGACCGGTCCTGCCAGTGGGTGGAGATGTCCTTCGGCAGGGCGGAGGCCGCGGCCGTCAGACCGGCGGTGACCAGCGCGAGCAGGATCGTCCCGAAGCCGAGCCGGCCGGCGAAGGCGCTGACCACCAGCCCCAGGGCGAGGACGGCCAGGGCGCAGGCGAAACCGGTCTGCAGGCTGGTGCCGAGCGGCCCGCCGTCCCACGTCCCGGCCGCGCCCGCGACGCCCGCGAGGACGGCGGCGAGGAGGACCCAGCCGGCGGTCGGGCGCTCACCGCCGCCGGTGGACGTCGACGGCCGGGCGCCGCTCCCGCAGGAGGCCGGGCGCCGCTCGCTCTCCCAGGGGTGGGTGGAGAGGTACACCGCCGCGTCCATGTCCCGGCCGCGGGCCTCAGGCGACAGCGGCCCCCAGACGTAGCCCGTGCGGCCGTCCTTCACGATCGGGTCGCGCCACCAGGACGGGGCTCCGGGGGCGGGGGGCGCCTTGGTCTCGGGGGGCGCGTCCGCGACGGTCTGGGCGGTCACGGGGTCGGTGACCTGCGGATGCCTGCGGCGCTGCTCGGACCAGTAGCCGGCGCCGGCCACCAGCAGGGAGAGGATGACGGCGAAGGAGAGTATCCCGGGCTCGTCCAGCATGGAGAGGAAGAGGCCGAGACCGACCAGGGCGCACAAGAGCGCGGTGAGCGCGCTGCCGTCGACCCGGCCGGACAGCAGGCGGCGCGCCTCGGTGTCCTCCTCGCCCTCGGCGGCGACGAACAGCCAGGCGAAGCCGTAGAAGACCAGCCCGATCCCGCCCGTCACGGAGAGCACGACGAGGACGATGCGGAAGATCACCGGGTCGACGTCGCAGCGGCGGGCGAGGCCGGAGCAGACCCCGGCCAGCAGCTTGTGCCGCTGCTCGCGGCGGAGCGGGGGCGGGCCGGGCGGCCCGCCGCCCGCCGCGCCGGCGGGGGGCGCCGCGTGCGATCCGGTGGAGCGCGGGCCGGCCCCGTCCCGCAGGCCGGTGGTGCCCGCCGGGCCGCCCGTGCTCGTGTCTTCGTCCATGGCTCCATCGTGCCGCTCGGCGGTCCCCGGCGGCACCGGGGACGACCCTGGCCCGACCCTGATTTCCGGACCCCCCGACACCCCCCGGGAAGATCAGGGATGTGTTCGGGTCCAACCCTGATGTGCCCCTGCCCCGGCCCGTGTGACGATCGGGCCATGCCGGGAGTCACGAGCGTCACCGAAGAGGAGCAGCCTCCGCTGCGCAAGCTGTACCGCAGCGGCGAGGGCCGCTGGCTGGGCGGCGTCGCGCGCGGTCTGGCCGGTCATCTCGGGCTGCCCGTCGGCTGGGTGCGCATCGTGTTCGCCGGCCTCTTCCTGGCCAACGGCCTCGGCGCGCTCCTCTACGCCGCCTTCTGGTTCTTCGTCCCCCTCGGCTTCGGCGGGGTCGACGACGACCCGGTCGCCGACCGCCGCCGCATCCTGACCCGCAAGCCCGACAAGGGCCAGCTGTTCGCCCTGCTCGCGCTCGTCGTCCTCGCCGCCGTGTTCATCGGCAGCATCGACATCGGCGCGGCGGCGCACGCGTACGTCCTGCCGATGCTCTTCGTCGGCGCGGGCGTCGCGCTGGTCTGGCGGCAGGCGGACAACGCCCGCCGGGCGCGGTGGATGGCGGTCGGCCGGCGCAAGCGGGTGCGGGCCGTAGCCCGGGCCGCCACCGGGGTGCTGCTCGTCGGCATCGGGGTCACCACCGTCTTCGTCCTCCAGGGGCAGGGCCCGCATCTGGGCTCGGTCCTCCAGGCGGCGCTGGTGGTCCTCGTCGGCATCGCCCTGCTGGCCGGACCGTGGTTCATCCGCATCACCCAGGACCTCTCCGAGGAGCGGCTGATGCGCATCCGCGCCCAGGAGCGCGCCGAGGTGGCCGCCCATGTGCACGACTCGGTGCTGCACACCCTGACCCTCATCCAGCGCAACGCGGACGACGGCGGCGAGGTCCGCCGCCTCGCCCGCGCCCAGGAACGCGAGCTGCGGAACTGGCTGTACAAGCCGGAGGGCACGGGCAAGGACGCGGACGACGAGCCGGAGACCCTCGCCGAGGCCGTCAAGCGCTCCGCGGCCGAGGTGGAGGACAAGCACGGCGTCCCGCTGGAGGTGGTCGTCGTCGGCGACTGCCCGCTCGACGACCGGCTCAGCGCCCAGATGCAGGCCGCCCGCGAGGCCATGGTGAACGCCGCGAAGTACGGTGGCGAGGGCGGTGCGGTCCAGGTCTTCGCCGAGGTGGAGGGCAAGACGGTCTTCGTCTCCGTCCGCGACCGCGGCCCCGGCTTCGACATGGACGCCGTTCCCCCGGACCGGATGGGCGTAAGAGAATCAATCATCGGCAGGATGCAGCGCAACGGCGGTTCGGCGCGGCTGCGTTCGGTGCCCGGCGGGGGCACGGAGGTCGAGCTGGAGATGGAAAGGGCGGCGAGCGACGCATGACCGAGGAAGACAGCCGAAGCACCGAGGGGCCCGACGGCGGCGCGACCGGAGGCGACCGCCCGGCCGCCGGGGAGCCGGGCCCGCGCCGGGCGCGGGTGGTCCTCGTCGACGACCACCGGATGTTCCGGGCCGGTGTCCAGGCGGAGATCGGCCGGACCGACGTGACGGGCGTCGAGGTGGTCGGCGAGGCGGCCGACGTCGACCAGGCGGTCGCGGTGATCACCGCGACCCGTCCCGAGGTCGTCCTCCTCGACGTCCACCTGCCCGGCGGCGGCGGTGTGGAGGTGCTCCGCCGCTGCGCCCCGCTGATGGTGGACACCGAGCAGCCCGTCCGCTTCCTCGCGCTCTCCGTCTCGGACGCCGCGGAGGACGTCATCGGGGTCATCCGCGGCGGCGCCCGGGGCTACGTCACCAAGACGATCACCGGCACCGACCTGGTCGACTCCGTCTTCCGGGTCCAGGACAACGACGCGGTGTTCTCCCCCCGCCTCGCCGGTTTCGTCCTCGACGCCTTCGCCTCCACCGACGCGCCCCCGGTCGACGAGGACCTCGACCGGCTCACCACCCGCGAGCGCGAGGTCCTGCGCCTGATCGCCCGCGGCTACGCCTACAAGGAGATCGCCAAGCAGCTGTTCATCTCCGTCAAGACGGTCGAGTCCCATGTGTCCGCCGTCCTGCGCAAGCTCCAGCTCTCCAACCGCCACGAGCTGACCCGTTGGGCGACGGCCCGCCGCCTGGTCTGAACCGGCCCCGGAGCCCGGCCCCGGCGCCGCGCGCCTACACCGGTCGGGCCGCGCCCGCGAACGGCATCTGGTCGATGGGGGCCAGCCGGACCGGGGCCGTGGAGTTGGGCGCGTGGATCATCTGCCCGTTGCCGACGTAGAGGCCGACATGGGACAGGCCGCTGTAGAAGAACACCAGGTCGCCGGGGGCGAGATCGGCCTGGGAGACGCGGCGGCCGGCGTTGATCTGGGTGTAGGTGGTGCGGGGCAGGCCGACGCCCGCGGCGCGCCAGGCGGCCTGGGTGAGGCCGGAGCAGTCGAAGGCGTCCGGCCCGCTCGCGCCCCAGCGGTACGGGCTGCCGAGGGCGGCGTACGCGAAGGAGACCGCCTGGGCCGCGCGGGCGCTGGGCGCGGGGACGCCTGCGCGGGGTCCGGAGGAGTCCCGCGAGGCGCGCGGGGAGCCGTCGGCCGCCCCCGTGGCGGGGCCGTCGGCGAGAGCGGCGCGGTCGGCGGGCGAGAGCCGGTCCAGGAGGTCCTGCGCGGCGGCCAGCTTCGCGGTGATCCGCTTCTTGTGGCGGGTGAGCTCGGTCTGCCGCTGCCGGAGGTCGTCGGCCCGGTCGTCGGCGGTCGCCCTGATCCGCTGGATGTCGGTGACCTGCCGCTGGACGTCCCGTACGGCGGCGGCCTGCCGCCCGCGGACGAGCTCGGCGAGCGCGGAGCGCTCCAGGTAGTTGTCCGGGTCGGAGGAGAGCGCGAGGCGCACCGCGGGATCGACGCCGCCGGAACGATACTGCGCCGTGGCCAGCGAGCCGAGCGCGTTGCGCGCGGTGTTCAGCTTCGCCGTGCGGCGGGTGGCCTCGTCGCGGAGCCCGTCGAGCTGCTCGCGCAGCCGGTCCGCCTTCTCCCGCGTGCCGTTGTAGTCCTGGGTGGCGACCTCCGCCTCCTGCCGGAGGGTGTCGACGCGGCTCTTGATCTGTGCGGGCGTCGGGGCGGGGTCCGCGTGCCCGGTCCCGCCGAGGGCGGTGGCGCCGGCTGCCCCGGCGAGCGTGAGGGCGGTCGCGGTGCGGGCGGTCGTGCCGCCCAGGCGGTCCACGGCCAGCAGGAGCGGCTTGGGTTTTCGGTGCTCGACCACGGGTCTCTCCCGTCCTGTCGTCCGGCGGCGGCCCGCACAGGGGGAGCAGACCGCAGCCGGACGTCCTGGTGGTAGTGGCCGGCTGCCGCCCCTACGCGGAGCGGGGCGGAGGTGGGTAGCCGGCCACTGGTGGAGGACGCTAGACCCGGGGCGCCGGAGGATGCGGCGCGATGTCCGGTAGTGACCGAATGCGACCGCCGACGGGTCGCGGACGACCGCCCGCGGGGCGAGAGGCGATCGATGCGCGTCCGGCGTGACCGCTGGGACGGGTGGGACGGGGCGAGCAGCGCGCCGGCGGGTGTGCGGCCGGGCGTCTCCCGACCGGCCCCGAGGCGGACCGCCACCGCTGTGGACGGGATCACACCCCTTGTGCCGTACGGGCTGTGACCCGTTCCGGCCCGGAGTGTCAGTGGGGCGGCCTAGACTCGACGGCGATGAGCAGCCTCTTTGACGACAGTTTCCTGGCGAACCTCTCGGCGCCCTCGGACGAGGCGCCGCCGCCGCCCGAGGACAGTGCCCCGGAGCCGATCCCGGACGGCCTGTTCGTGGGCCGGTACGACGCGCCCGCCGACCGGGACGCGTACTACCGCAACGGCGCCCCGCGCCCCGCCGTCGACCCCGCCGCGCTGCTCGACGGGCTGAACGACAACCAGCGCGCCGCCGTCGTCCACGCGGGCTCCCCGCTGCTCATCGTCGCGGGCGCCGGCTCCGGCAAGACCCGGGTGCTCACCCACCGCATCGCGCACCTGCTGGCCACCCGGGGCGTGCACCCCGGCCAGATACTGGCGATCACCTTCACCAACAAGGCCGCCGGCGAGATGAAGGAGCGCGTCGAGGACCTCGTCGGCCCGCGCGCCCAGGCGATGTGGGTGATGACCTTCCACAGCGCCTGCGTCCGCATCCTGCGCCGCGAGTCCAAGCGGCTCGGCTTCACGTCGTCCTTCTCGATCTACGACGCGGCCGACTCCAAGCGGCTGATGGCGCTGGTCTGCCGGGACCTGGACCTCGACCCCAAGCGCTTCCCGCCGAAGTCGTTCAGCGCCAAGGTCTCCAACCTGAAGAACGAGCTGATCGACGACGAGACCTTCGCCGGCACCGCCGCCGACGGCTTCGAGAGGAACGTCGCCCAGGCGTACACGCTGTACCAGCAGCGGCTGCGCGAGGCCAACGCCCTCGACTTCGACGACCTGATCATGACGACGGTCCACCTGCTCCAGGCGTTCCCCGACGTCGCCGAGCACTACCGCCGCCGCTTCCGGCACGTGCTGGTGGACGAGTACCAGGACACCAACCACGCCCAGTACACCCTGGTGCGCGAGCTGGTCGGGCCGAGCGGCGAGGGCGCGGACCCCGCCGAGCTGTGCGTGGTGGGTGACGCCGACCAGTCGATCTACGCCTTCCGCGGCGCGACGATCCGCAACATCCTCCAGTTCGAGGAGGACTACCCGGACGCCACGACGATCATGCTGGAGCAGAACTACCGCTCGACGCAGACCATCCTCAGCGCCGCCAACGCCGTCATCGAGCGGAACGCCGACCGCCGCCCGAAGAACCTCTGGACCGACGCCGGCGCCGGCACGACGATCACCGGCTACGTCGCCGACACCGAGCACGACGAGGCGCAGTTCATCGCCGAGGAGATCGACCGGCTCACCGACGCCGGCGACGCGAGGGCGGGGGACGTCGCGGTCTTCTACCGGACCAACGCCCAGTCCCGTGTCTTCGAGGAGATCTTCATCCGGGTCGGCCTGCCCTACAAGGTCGTCGGCGGCGTGCGCTTCTACGAGCGCAAGGAGGTCCGCGACGTCCTGGCGTACCTGCGGGTGCTCGCCAACCCGGAGGACTCGGTGCCGATGCGCCGCATCCTCAACGTGCCCAAGCGCGGGATCGGCGACCGCGCCGAGGCCATGATCGAGGCGCTCGCCCAGCGCGAGCGGATCAGCTTCCCCGCGGCCCTGCGCCGAGTCGACGAGGCCTACGGCATGGCGGCGCGGTCGGCGAACGCGGTCAAGCGCTTCAACGTGCTGATGGAGGAGCTGCGGACGGTCGTCGAGTCCGGCGCCGGACCGGCCACGATCCTCGAGGCCGTCCTGGAACGCACCGGCTACCTCGCCGAGTTGCAGGCGTCCACGGACCCGCAGGACGAGACCCGGATCGAGAACCTGCAGGAACTCGCGGCCGTGGCGCTGGAGTTCGAGCAGGAGCACGAGCAGGGCGAGGCGGCGGCCGCCCCCGACGCCGCGGCCCCGGCCGCGGCGGACGGCGCCGCGGCCGAGC
>NZ_JBHWZH010000102.1:0-22221 GCF_042728285.1 Streptomyces sp. NPDC060194
GGCGAGAACCGCCGCCGTACCGGGCCCACCCCTCACCGCGGAGCCGCGCTCGGCGTCACGCGGTGTGCAGCCGCAGCCCGTAGCGCTGCAGGATCTCGTTGACCGGCTGGTACCAGGTCTGACCGCCGGTGCTGCAGTTGCCCCAGCCGCCGGAGGTGACGCCCTGCGCCTGGTCGCCGCTGAGGAACGACCCGCCGGAGTCGCCGCCCTCGGCGCAGACGCTGGTCTTCGTCATCTGACGCACCGCGCCCTGGGCGTAGTTCACCGTCTCGTTCTTGGCGAGCACCGTCCCGCAGTGCCAGCGCGTCGTGGAGCCCGAGCGGCAGATCGAGGCGCCGATCGGCGCCTCGTTCGAGCCGCGGACCAACTGGTCGGGGACGCGGCCCCAGCCGAGCACGACCGGCACCGTCCACCAGCCGCTGCCGACGTTCACCCAGGCGTAGTCGTTCTCCGGGAACGACGAACCCTGGAAGTTGCCGACGTAGCTGCGGTCCCAGCCGTAGACCGCCTGGCCGGCCCCGCCGCAGTGTCCCGCGGTCACGAAGCCGCCGTACACCGAGAACCCGATGGAGCAGCGCACGTTGCCCGTGTAGTACGGATCACCGCCGACGGTCCCCGCGGCGAACGTCCGCGGCACCCGGGTGGTCTCGCGCACCGCGACGGGCCCGGCCGCGCGGGCCCGGTCCAGGAACGCCCGGACGCCCGCGTCCGCCCGCTTCCCGGCGCGGACCTCGACCACGACCCGGTTCTGCCGCGGGTCGACGTGCCAGCCGGTGACGGCCTTCGGCGCGGAGAGGGCGTCGATCCGGTCCTTGGCGGCGTCGAGCCGGGCCGCGCTGTGCTCGACGACCTCCACCGCGGCGCCGCTCGCCCGCACCGCGGCCGCCGAGCCGCCGTCCGCCACGGCGACGGTCAGCCGGTCGGCCCCGGCGTCGTACCAGGAGCCCGCGTACGAGGCGCCGGCGAGCCCGCGCGCCTTCTTCTCCAGCGCGGTGGCGTCCTTCTCCGCCGCCAGCCGCTGCTTCACCTCGGCCCCGGTCAGGCCGAAGTCCTTCTTCATCGCGGCGATCAACCCGTCCGAGGCGGGAGCCTCGGCCCGGGGCGCGGGGGAGGGGGCGGGAGCCGCGGAGGCCGGTACGAGCCCGGCTCCCGCCCAGACCCCGGCGGCGAGCAGCGTGGCCAGGGCAGCGCGGAGCGAAGTGGTGCGTCTCATGGGGGGTGACCCTTCGTTGTTCCAGTGGCGTGGGGTTGGAACGGCGATTCAGAGAGCGCTCTCAGACTCGGCTGCGGGTGAGCCTAACGGAGGATCATGGTCAGGTCCATGCCAATAACGGCGGTCATTTCGCCCTCGTCGGCGGAAGCTCGCCCCTCCGTCCGAACGGCCGCCCGCGAGGTGACAGAATTGTGAAGACCCTTGAGGGGGTCGAGCATCACTTGCCGTGTGGCAAGCTTCTGAGGCCGATCGAGGGGAGAGGGGGACCAGATGTACACGACAGAGCCGGAACCGTCCGCGCCCGGCGCGCGGCCCTCCGCGGGCCCCGCCCCCCGTGTGCCCTCACCGCGCGCCCCCCAGGTTCCCGCGGACTGGCGCGCCCCCTCCGTCCTCCTCGTCGAGGACGACGAGGGCGACGCCGTCCTCCTCGAGGAACTCTTCGCCGACGGCACCCTCGAACCCCGCACCACCTGGGCCCGCTCCCTCGCCGACGCCCGCCGCGAACTGGCCCGCGCCACCCCCGACTGCGTCCTGCTCGACCTCCACCTCCCCGACGGCCAGGGCCTCGACGCCCTGGCCACCGTCCTCGAGCAGGCCGGCGGCGCCGCCGTCGTCGTCTTCACCGGACTCGCCGAGGAGGCCACCGGTCTCGCCGCCGTCGCCGCCGGCGCCCAGGACTACCTCGTCAAGGGCCGCGTCGAACCCGAACTCCTCGACCGCGCCATCCGCTACGCCATCCAGCGCAAACAGGCCGAGACCTCCGCCGCCGCCCTCCAGGCCGGCCAACTCCGCGCCCAGGAGAACGCCCGCCTGGAGCGCGGCCTGCTCCCCTCCCCCCTCCTGCGCACCCCCACCCCCTTCGACGTCGTCGCCCGCTACCGCCCCGGCCGCGCCCAGGCCCTCCTCGGCGGCGACTTCTACGACGTCGTCGAACGCGCCGACGGCACCGTCCACGTCCTCATCGGCGACGTCTCCGGCCACGGCCCCGACGAGGCCGCCCTCGGCGTCGGCCTGCGCATCGCCTGGCGCACGCTCGTCATCAGCGGCGTCACCGGCTCCCCCGCCCTGCGCTGGCTGGAGGAGGTCCTCGTCGCCGAACGCGCCGGCGAGCAGATCTTCGCCACCCTCACCACGATCGAGCTGCTCCCCGACCGCCGCCGCATGCGCGTCGTCCGCGCCGGCCACCCCGGCCTCCTCCTGCGCTCCGGCGCGAAGGTCGAATGGCTGGAGGTCCCCGGCGGCCCCGCCCTCGGCATCCTCCCGGGCCTCGCCGCCTGGACCCCCCACGAGGTCACCCTCGCCACCGACGCGGGCATCGTCCTGTTCACCGACGGCCTCTTCGAGGGCCGCACCGGAACCGGCACCGACCGCCTCGGCGAGGACGGCCTCCTCGCCATGGCCCAGCACCACGCCGACCTCGACCCCGCCCCCTTCGTCGACGCCCTCATCAGGGGCGCCGAATCCCTCGCCGCCCCCACCGGCGGCATCGGCGACGACATGGCCGTCATCCACCTCCGCTGGACCCCGGCCGCGACGCCCGGCGGCTGACAGGTCAGGCGGAGGCCAGACGCAGGACGAGCGCCGCCGCGGACACCAGGGCGAGCAGCCCCGCGGGTGCGAGCTCGACATCCCTGACCCGCAGGTGCGCGATCACCGCGCCGACGAAGTACAGCAGCAGGCCGGCGGCCGCAGCCACGCCCAGTGCCGGGACGACGAGTCCGGCGAGCAGTCCGAGCGCGCCCGCCGCCTTCGCGGTCGCCAGCAGCGGCAGCCGACTCTCCGGCACGCCCACCTTCGTCATGCTGCCCACGACCTGAGGGTTCCTGGTGAACGTCATCACGGCCGAGCCGCCGACGGCCACGGCGAGCAGGATCGCGACGACGGTGTAGGCGATGAACATGGACTTCCTCCAATGGTGTATGAACCAGAACCATTGAACTCTATCAACGATATGTGCGCCTACGCGATCGTCAGGTTGTTACGGTGGCGGCATGGCAGCTCATCCGACCGACCGTCTCGGCTTCCTCCTCTCCCTGCGCGGGGAGCTCGCCGGCGCCCGCATCCGCTCCGCCCTCGGAGTCGCCGGACTGCCCCCGCGCCATGCGATGACGCTGACGCACCTCGCGCCCGGGCCCACCAGCCAGCGTGAGCTGGCCATCGTGATGCGACTCGATCCCAGCCAACTCGTGGCGATCCTGAACGAGTTGGAGGCGTCAGGCCTTGCCGAGCGGCGCCGCGACCCGGCCGACCGACGCCGCCACATCGTCGAGATCACCCCCGCCGGCAGCGCCGCCCTGGCCCGCGTCGACGACGCCGTGACCCAGGCGGAGCGCGAGCTCTTCGGCGACCTGACCCAGGCCGAAACGGCCCTGCTGCGCGATCTGCTGAACCGGGTCGTCGTCGATCCGGCCGACCATTCCTGCGACGCCGACTGAGGTCCCCGCCCTCTGCGCGCCGCACCCGTCCGCGGCCGGCCCCGGCCCGGGCCCCCGCAGCCCCGCCCGGCCGCACCCTCCCCGCCGCGTCAGCGGCCTGTTCCGGGGCACTGCGCGCTCCGCCCTCACGGAGGGCGGACGGGGCCCCGCGACGGTCGGCGTCCGGTCAGGCCGACACGCCCGGCCGTGCCGTGGCGGTATCCGCCGCCCACCGCATGCCGAGGGACGTCAGCTGCTGGACGCGCTCGGGGGCGAGCGCCGCCGCCCGGGAGCGCTGGTTGCTGATCCACGCCCCGAGCCTGACCGACACCTCACGGCGAACCGGGCTGTCGCCGGTGCCGGGGGCGACGGTCTCGACGTGCTTCCTCGGCACGTCGAGATGCCCTTCGCGCTCCCGGAACTGCCGGGCGGCCGCCAGGTTCACCGCCCACCGGTCGGCCTGACTCACCCGAGTCCCCGGCCTGTCGTCCGCGGAAGCGGGCTCGATCCCCAGAACCCGCTCGCACATCCAGCGCTGCGCGACCGACAGCGCGTCCCAGCCGAGCCGGACCGACCGCACCCACCGCCCCAGGTCCTCGCCCTGGCGCACGACACCACCCGGCGCGGTGGGCAGCGCCCCACCGGCTTCGAGATGTACCCGCGTCAGATGGAAGGCCCGCTGCCAACCGACCGACCACGCAGGGCACCAGGACGGATCGATCTCCTCCAGCTGCTCACGCCGCTCCGGCGACAGCGCCCCGGGGTTCGACCCGACCGGAGAGCCGTCGGCGCGCCGCTCGGCCTCGGCCGCCCTCCGGGCGCCCGCGCGGGCGTTCTTCAGCCAGACACCGACCCGGTACCCCTGATGGGTGGCGTCGAGCGGCGCCAGCAGATGCCCGTGCTCGGCCGCCCACCCCCGCGCCGCGGCGAGCCCCTCCTCCCACGCGACGTCCACGTGCGACCACACCATGCCGAGCGTCTCCAGCCGCCCGACGCGCTCCGCGTCCATGGCCCCCCGGGCGTGCGAGCGCCGGCAGTCGGCGATCCACTGACCCAGCGGGAATCCCGCCACGGAACCCGGCCACCCCGCCGCCTCCGCCTCCTCGCCCCCCGGGACCCGGAAGGTGAACGGAACCCGCAGATCCCCGTGGACCCGCGCGTACTGCACGGCGGCCTCGACTCCGCGCCGCCAGTGCCGATGCTCAGGACGGAGCACCCGCAGATGCACGAACGCCGCCAACCGAGCCGGATCGCGCGGCGTCGAGAACTTCAGCAACTCCCGCGCCGGCGCACTCACGCCGGCCCGCACCGCACCCGCCTCAGCCCCCTCACCGCCCTCGCGCCCCTTGGGTGAGCGGCTGGGGGCCTGCTGCTCGGCCAGAGCCTCCACGGCGCGCGTGTCGTGCGCCCGGAGCGCCTCCAGCAACCGCGCCAGCCCGTCGTACGCGCGGCTGGTGAGCATGTCGTCCGCCGTCTCCCCCGGCCCGAGCAGGACGGGGACGACGAGGCTGGCCGTCTTGCCCCCGCCCGGCCCGACCCGCAGGGCCCGCCCCACGGCCTGGACGAGGTCCGGCATCGCACCGCGCACATCGGCGAAGTACACGCTGTCGCAGGCGCGGATGTCGACGCCCTCGCCCAGCACCTTCACCGACCCCAGATAGGCCTTCTCCACGGCGGTGCCGTCCGCCGCCGTCCCCCCGGCGAACTCCGCCAGAACCCGCCGCCGACGTTCCGGCCGGTGATCCCCGCACAACCAGTCGGCCCGGACCGCCTGCGGAAACAGCCCGGGATCTGCGGCATGCAACCGCGCCGCCACCTCGGGAAGACCGACCGCGAACGCCTCGGCCTCCTTCACCACGTGGTGGAAGACGAGCGTCCGACCGAACCCCTCCTCGGCCGACGCCTTCAGCAACGCCGCCTGCAGCGCGGCGATCCGCGCGCCCCGCACCTCATCCGTCCGGCTCCCGGCACCCAGCAACTGCGCGGCCTGCAACCGCGTGTCGGTGACGTCGACGCACACCACCTGGTACGGCGCGCAGATCCCCCGATCGATGGCCTCGGACAACGTGAGGGTGTAGCAGCGGGCGCCGAACGGGCCGGCCGGATCATCGTCCATGCTCGCCACCAGCTCACCGGGCGCACCGGCCGCGTCCCCGTCGCCCGCCTGCCACAGGCGCGGCGTCGCGGTCATGTAGAGACGGCGCAGCGACGGGACGCGGGCGTTGTCGTGCACGACCGCCCACGGCTTCCCGATCCGCCCCGAGCTCCGGTGCGCCTCGTCCACGACGACCAGCGACCAGGCCGCGAGCCCCGCGGCATGTGCCCGCTCCAGGGTCCCCGACCCGAGAGACGCATAGGTGGCGAACACGGTCACCTTGTCCAGATCCCGCGTCCACTCCACGAGCTCGTCGACGTCCGTCGTGTTCGGGAACGGCACCTCCCGCCCCCGCAGCGACGACACCCCGATCATCGGCCCCGTCCGCCCGCCCGCCCGCCACGCGGCCTCCGTCTGGGCCAGCAGATCCAGCGACGGCACCAGCACGAGAACCCGCCCGGCCCGCAACTCCTCCGCACTCCGCACGGCCACCAGGCTCTTCCCCGACCCGGTGGCCATCACCACCTGGGTCCGCAGCCCGCGCTCCGCCACCACGCCCCGTGCGGGCACCTCCAGCGCCCGCACCACCGCGTCCACGGCCTCCCGCTGATGCGGCCGCAACACCATCTTCCCCACGGAGCCGTCCCCTCTCCTTCCCGACCGCACCCCCCATCCCTACCACCTCCACCTGCCGGCGACCGCAGCCGGAGACGGCCGGCGCACTCGCCTCGGCGCCGAGCACCGGTACGGCGCAAGGCGAGGGGACGAGGCGCGCGCCGTGCCCGCGGCGGCCGCAACGCCCCGGCGGCGACCGCGACGACGGAGGCGATCACCGCGGGAGCCGGTGCAGGAGCCCGGGTGCGGCGGCACCGGGAGGGAGCCCCGTCGTCCCGCGAGCCCCGCCCGGTCCCGCGAGCCCGGCCCGGTCCCGAGCCCCGCCCGGTCCCCGCGGGTCCCGTCACCGGTGAAATCGCCGATGCCCGGCGGCCCGGGCCGGCCCGACAGTAGCGGTCGCCAGCGCAAGCGGCGGCCCGTCCCGAACGCACCCGGCCCACGGCCGGCCCCGCCCGGTACGCGCCGCCCGGACCGAGAGGACCCCCACCGTGCAGCACTCCGTGCTCCGCCGCCCCGTCCGAGCCGTCCTGATCGGCGCCGCATCCGCCGGCGGCCTCCTCGCCGCCGTCCTCGTCCCGCCCGCCCAGGCCGCCGACAATCCCTACGAGCGCGGTCCCGCCCCGACCGTGTCCAGCATCGAGGCGGCCCGCGGCCCGTACGCGGTGTCCACCACCACCGTCTCCTCGCTCTCCGCGTCCGGCTTCGGCGGCGGCACGATCTACTACCCGACGTCGAGCGCCGACGGCACGTTCGGCGCGGTCGCCATCTCCCCTGGCTACACCGCCCGGCAGTCCAGCATCGCCTGGCTCGGGCCCCGCCTGGCCTCCCAGGGCTTCGTGGTCTTCACCATCGACACCAACTCCACGCTCGACCAGCCCGACAGCCGGGGCCGCCAGCTGCTGGCCGCGCTCGACCACCTGACCCAGCGCAGCACGGTCCGCTCCCGCATCGACGCCTCGCGCCTGGGCGTCATGGGGCACTCCATGGGCGGCGGCGGCAGCCTGGAGGCCGCCAAGTCCCGCACCTCGCTCAAGGCGGCGATCCCGCTCACCGGCTGGAACCTCGACAAGACCTGGCCCGAGCTGCGGACCCCGACCCTGGTCGTCGGAGCGGACGGCGACACCGTCGCCCCCGTCTCCTCGCACTCCGAGCCGTTCTACGAGTCCCTGCCCGGCTCCCTGTCGAAGGCGTACCTCGAGCTGAACGGGGCGAACCACTTCACCCCGAACTCGTCCGACACGACGATCGCGAAGTACAGCGTCTCGTGGCTGAAGCGCTTCATCGACGACGACACCCGCTACGAGCAGTTCCTCTGCCCCCTGCCGCGCCCCAGCCTGACCATCGAGGAGTACCGGGGCACCTGCCCGCTCTGACCAGCGCCCGGCCGGGGCACGGCACCGCCCATCGGCGGTGTCGTGCTCCGGCACGGGGTGCGCCGCACCGCTGGGGCCCCGCGGGCCGCGGCATCCGGGCCTGATCACACACTCGTGACGTGCCGGGCGTGACACCACCGCCACCCGCGCCTCGGCCGCACGGCCGGGACGGCGCACTCGACGTCCTGGCCGCCGTACTGCACCGGCGGCGTCCTGACGATCACCGGCCCCCGGCCCCCGGCCCCCGGCCCCCGGGCCACGGGCGCGCCGCGCTGCCGCGGCACGCCCGCGCCCACGGCCCCGTCGTGGCCCAGCCCCGGGCCCCGGGGCGGCTCGCGTACGCCGAACTCCGCACAGGTCGGCACGCCGCGGCCCCCGTCCATGCCGCCGAGGGCCTGCGGGTCGCCCGGTTCAGTCCGCCGTGCAGACGGTGACCTCGCGGTCGAGCAGGTACGGGGCGATGTCGCCCTGCACGATCCGGCGGAAATGTGCGCTCGTACGGTGCGCCTCGAAGGCGTCGCGGTCGGCGTACCGCTCGATGAGCACGATGTCGCCGTCCGCGGAGTCGGGGCCGGGCAGGACCTGGTAGCCGAGGCAGCCCGGTTCGGCCCGCGAGGAGTCGACCAGGTCGGGCAGCGCGGCGAGGATCCGGGCGCGGGTCCCGGCGACGGGCCGCCAGCGGGCGATCACCACGATCTGCCCGTGAGCGGCCCCGGCCAGCGGCCAGTGGTCGGTCGTCTCGTGGGGGGTCTGCATGCGGTGTTCCTCTCCGGTTGTCCTCGTCGGTGTGCTGAGGGGGTCGCGGTCGTGCCCGGCCCTCGGGTGCGGCCTCGGGTTCCGAGGGCGAGGCGCCCGAGGGCCGGGGGCGGGCGTCAGGAAGCGAGGGCCTTGACGACGGCCGCGCCGACGGCGGCGGCCGAGGCGGGGTTCTGGCCGGTGACCAGGCGGCCGTCCGTGACGACGTGGGCGTCGAAGTCGGCGGCGGCGCTGTGCCGGGCGCCGCGCTCCTCCAGGGCCGTCTGCAGGTGGAAGGGGACCACGTCGGTCAGTCCGACCGCGGCCTCCTCGCTGTTGGTGAAGGCGGCGAGGTTCTTGCCGGCCACCAGGTGGCCGCCGTCGGACAGGGTGAGGTTCACCAGCCCGGCCGGACCGTGGCAGACGGCCGAGACGACGCCGCCGGCCTCGTAGACGTCGCGGGCGAGCTCGGCGAGGTCCCCGTCGTGGGGGAAGTCCCACATCGTGCCGTGGCCTCCGACGTACAGGACGGCGTCGTAGTCGTCCGCCGACACCTGACCGGGGCGGCGGGTGTCCGCGAGCTGCGCGGCGATCCGCGGATCGTCGAGGAACGCCTGCTGGACCGGGTCCGAGAGGTCCGCGCCGTCCATGGCCGGCTTCCCGCCGAGGACGGAGACGATGTCCACCTGGTATCCCGCCTCGGTGAACTCCTTCCAGGGGTGGGCCGCCTCGGGTAGGTACCAGCCGGTGCTGCGGCCGGTGTCTCCCAGCCGGTCGTGGCTGGTCAGGGCGATGAGGATCTTGTGGGTACGGGTCATGGGGATGCTCTCCTCCCGGCGTCCGCGACGGGGCGCAACGATGTCTCGACGGTGCCGTGCGCGGCACCTGCGATCGACTGTAGGGACGAGATCCATCGGTTTCCAATGGCAGAATGCGTACCCAGGTATCGGAATTCCGATCGCAGTGCGCGGCGTGGAGGTGCGGCTCGTGGATCTGGCGTTGCTGAGGACGTTCCTGGCCGTCTACCGCGCCCGGTCCCTGACCGCGGCCGCACGGGAGGTCGGGCTCTCGCAGCCCACCGTCACCGCGCAACTGCGCGCCCTGGAGCAGGGGCTGGACCAGCAGCTGTTCCAGCGGCTGCCCCGCGGGGTCGCGCCCACCGCCGTGGCCGACGAGCTCGCCGCCGAGGTGGCCCCGCACATCGACGCCCTCGCGGCCGTCGCCGAGCGCGGCCCGGCCGCCCGCGGCCCGTTCGCCCGGCCGCTGCACCTCGCCGGTCCGGCGGAACTGACCTGCACCCGGGTGCTGCCGGCCCTCACCCCGCTGGTCGACCAGGGGCTGAGACTGCGGGTCTCGCTGGGACTGAGCGAGGACCTGCTCGCCGGACTCGTCGAGGCCCGGTTCGACCTCGTCGTCTCCACCGTCCGGCCCCGCGGCCGGACCGTCGCGGCGACACCGCTGACGGACGAGGAGTTCGTCCTGGTGGCCGCTCCCCGCTGGGCGGACGCGATCGACCGCCGGGCGCTGGCGGAGCACGGGCCGGGCGCCCTGCGCGACGTGCCGCTGGTCTCGTACGCCGAGGACCTGCCCGTGATCCGCCGCTACTGGCGCACCGTCTTCGCCACCAGGCCCGCGGCCAGTCCCGCCGTCGTCGTACCCGACCTCCGGGGCGTGCTCGCCGCGACCGTCGCCGGCGCCGGAGTCAGCGTGCTGCCCCGCTACCTGTGCGCCCGTGAACTCGCCTCCGGCGCACTCGTGGCACTGCTCTCCCCGGAGGTCCCGCCGATCAACACCCTCTACCTGGCGACGCGTCCCGGCATCGAGAACATGCCCCACGTGGCCGCCGTCCGCACGCACCTGCTGATGCAGGCCAGGATGTGGTGACACGGCCCCCGCGGACCAGGCCGCGCCTCGGCGGGGATCGCGCGAGCGGGTGGGGGGGGCGGACCGCCGTCAGGCTCGACGTCGCGGTCGGCCTGCCCGTCCTCCGGTGGCACGAGCTGCGGGTCTGCCGAAGCGGACCGGCACGCCCGGCGAGTACAGGACGCTGGCCGGTGGCCCGAGCGGGCCCTGGATCCCGGCCGCGCGGACGACGTTCTCGTCCAGGGAGAGCAGTTCGGCCCGGTGCAGGGGCCAGCGGGGGTGGGAGTTGGGCACGAAGACCGTCCGGCCGAGGACGGAGGTGTGCATGCCCCAGCGCGCCGTGACGAAGTGCTCCAGTTCACCGGGGCGCGCCAGTGCCTCGCCGACCCGCACGACCAGGTCGGCGCGCGCGCCGCGCGGGCCGGGCCACCGGCGGGTGCTGCGGTAGGCGACGGTCGTGCCGCGGTGTCGGACCGTCATGCGCGACCACACGTAGGGGAGGCCGAACAGTGCGCGCCCCGCGAGCACCGGGAGCAGGCGGGAGGCGTCCAGGGAGCGGAAGACGACGCCGCGCCGACCGGCGTCGTCCACGGAGTACAGCCGTACGTTCGTCTCCGGAAAGGTCCCCAGATAGGGCACGCCGGGCAGTCCCAGCCACCCGATGCGGTGCATGCCGAAGGCCACGAGGCCCACGTAGGTCGACCCGTCCAGGGTGTCCGGGCGGACGCCGGCGGGGAGGAGCCCGGCGACCAGCTCCGGCTCGACCGGCCAGTGCACGAACGCCAGGTCGAGCCACCGCTGGGTGAGCAGCGGCCGGGCCACCTCGCGCGGCGCGTCGGCGGTGACCGGGCCGGGCGGGACCCGCTCGGGAGGAATCATGCTCTCGGCCTTTCGCGTCGGGCTGCCTGCGGCCGGCCACGCCATGACCCCGGTCGCCACGACACCGGCCGCGAGGACGAGGCGGCCGACGCCGACCGGCCTGCGAGGCTGCTCCCGCGGGCCGGGACGTACGGCCCGGAGGAGCAGGCACCGCAGACAGTAGAACAGCGCGTACGCGGCGACGATCGGCAACGCACCGGCGGGGCGCGGTGCGCGGTCAGGCGTGCGGCTCGCCCTTTGGGCGTGGGGGCCGCACTGGCCGGCCCGTCACCGGGACCGGATCAGTCACGCTCGGGCCAGGTCGGGCCCTGGTCGGTCCAGACGACGCCCTTGTTGCGGCACAGGCAGAAGGGGTGCCCGACCGGGTCGGTGTAGACCCGCCAGCCGTAGCCGTCGGGGCGGATGAAGTCCTGCTTCAGCGTCGCCCCGAGGTCGAGGACGCGGCGCTGCTCGGACTCGATCTCGTCCACCTCGAAATCCAGGTGGAACTGCTTGGGGTGGTCGCCGTCGGGCCAGTGCGGGGCGCGGTAGTCGTCCACCCGGATGAACGCCAGCTCGATCTCGCCGAACGCGATGCCGGCCCAGTCCTCGGAGCTGCCTTCCTTGATCGGACGGCCCGTCACCTCGGAGTAGAAGCCCGCCAGCTTCATCGTGTCCGGGCAGTCGATGATGAAATCGGTGAGTCGCAGCATCCCGCGATCCTGCCACAGGCCTCCGGAGGCGATGAGGCCGCGGGACCGGTTCCGCCGGGCGGGGGTGCGGCGGCGGTCCGTGCGTCGGGCCACCGCTTCCTGGCCACCCCACCGGAGCGGGAGCTGCGCAGTGCGTCCCTGGGCGAGGTCCGCCGCAGGGACACGGGCGAGCGTCGTGGTGCTCGGTGCGCGCGGCCTGATCAACCGGCCTGGTGGCCCAGGTGTCGGGTCACGGCGGCGTCGATGTCCGCGGTGGTGGGGCTGTCGGCCGCCCAGGCGGCGTATCCGTCGGGTCGCACCAGGACGGTCGAACGGCGTTCGCCCGCCCAGCGCGTGACGGTCAGCCACCCCTCGCGGACGCCGGGGCCTTGGTACGGGCCGGGGGTGATGAGCACGAACCGGCCGCCGCGGAGCGCCTCGTGAAGCCGGCCGCCCTTCAGCGCGACGTCGGGGACGCGGGTGCCGGTGAGGCGGTGGGCGCCGCGGGGGGCGGGGTAGGCGTAGCCGATCCCGGTGATCTGACCGAGGGCCTTGCGCTGCAGGGGAGGGGTCCTGTCGACGGCCGCGGAGACGAGCGCGCGCACCGCGCGCAGGAGCGGGTTCTGTGCGCGGGCCAGCCGGACCAGTCCGCCGCTGCTGCGCAGGACCGCCTTCCCGACGGGGTGGCGTTCGGCCTCGTAGCTGTCGAGGAGGCCTTCGGGCGCCCGGCCCTGGACGGCCGCGGCGAGCTTCCAGCTCAGGTTGGCGGCGTCCTGGAGGCCGGTGTTCATGCCCTGTCCGCCGGCGGGGGAGTGGACGTGAGCCGCGTCCCCGGCGAGGAAGACCCGCCCGACCCGGTAGTGCGGTGCCTGGCGCTCGTCGCTGTGGAAGCGGGAGAGCCAGCGGGCGTCGTGCATGCCGTGGTCGGTCCCCAGGGCGCGGCGGGTGATCTCCTTGACCTCGTCGAGGTGGAGCGGGGCGTCGTCGGAGACCTCGTTGCGGCGGTTCCAGCCCATCACCCGGTACCAGCCGTCCCCGAAGGAGGCGATCATCGCGAAGGCGTCCCCGCGGCCGTTGACGGTGAGCACGCCCTCGGGCTCCTTGGCCAGCCGGACGTCGGCGAGGATCAGCGACCTGATGACGGAGACGCCGGGGAAGTCCAGGCCGATCGCCTCCCGCACGGCGCTGCGGTGGCCGTCGGCGCCGACGACGTAGGCCGCCCGGCGGGTGGTGACCGCTCCGTCCGGGCCGCGCACGTCCAGGTCGACCCCTGCTCCGTCCTGCCGCAGCCCCACGACCTCGCTCTCGTACGCGAACTCCACCCCGGCCTGCCGAGCCCGCCGCTCCAGGAGCCGCTCGACCTCGTACTGCGGGGTGATGAGCAGGAACGGGAAGCGCGAGGGCAGGCCGCTCAGGTCGAGGGAGAGGCGGCGGAAGAGCCGTAGGCCGGTGATGGTGTCGCCGGTGGCGAGGAGTTCCTCGGCGAGGCCGCGGGCGTCGAGCTGCTCCAGGGTGCGGGCGTGCACCCCGAAGGCGCGGGAGAGGTTGCTGATCTTGTGCGGCCGCCGCTCGAGGAGGGTGACGGGGACGCCGGCGGTGGCGAGGTCGCCGGCGAGGAGGAGGCCGGTGGGGCCGGAGCCGACGACGATGACGGTGCGGTGGGTGGCGGTGCCGTTCACGGTGGCCTCCTGATGCCTGCGTCTGCTGCCTGTCGTTACGTGCCAACGCTTGTTGGCCAACGCTTGTTGGCAAGATTAGCGAGCCCTGCGTTCGGGTGTCAACGCCTGTTGGCCAACGACGGTGGGCAACGTTCGTTGACCCACGACCGTTGGCCTACGCTTGTTGGCATGAACGGCACGCAAGACCCCAGCGCCTCCGGCGCCGACGCCCCCCGCCGCTCCGACGCCACCCGCGGCGCGATCCTCGCGGCGGCCCGCGAGCGCTTCGCGTCCGACGGCTACGAGCGGGCCACCATCCGCGCGATCGCCAAGGACGCACACATCGACCCGTCGATGGTGATGCGCTACTACCGCAACAAGGAGGGCCTCTTCGCGGCCGCCGTCGACATCGACCTACGCCTGCCGGACCTCACCGGCGCGAACCGCCGGCGGGACGCGGGGCGGATCCTCGTCGAGCACTTCCTCGACGTGTGGGAGGACAACGAGGTGCTCACCGCCCTGCTGCGGGTCGGCGTGACCAACCCAGCCGGCGCGGAGCGCATGCAGGGCATCCTGCGCGACCAACTCCTCCCGGTCGCGCGGCAGGCGTGCCCCGACCCCGAGCAGGCCCCCTGGCGTTCGGCTCTCATGGCGTCGCAGCTGCTGGGACTGGCGCTCACCCGGTACGTGCTGCGGATGCCGCCGGCGACGGGTCTTGCGAGGGCGGAGGTCGTGGCATGGCTGGCGCCGACGATCCAGCGATACCTGACCGCACCGAACCCCTGAGGCCCGACCGCCACGGCGCAGTGGCGCGCCTGCGGCACGGACGCCTCTTTGCCTCAGAGGCAAAACATTTGCCCGTAAGGCAAAGCTCTGTCTGAATGAGGGCATGACCGCTTCCGAATCCGCCGCGTCGCCGAGCAGGCAGGGCGACGACCTGATGTCCGTCGCCCCCCGGCTCCGCGCACTGCGCCGACGAACGGGACTCACCCTGGAGGCCGCTGCTTCCAGCGCCGGGCTCTCACCGGCCCACCTCTCCCGGCTGGAGACGGGGCGACGCCACCCCTCGCTCCCCATGCTCCTCGCCCTGGCCCGCGTCTACGGTACGACCGTCTCCGACCTGCTCGGCGAGGCGCCCGCGGAGAGGGACGCGGTGGTCCGGTCCGCGGACATGGAACCCACCCGCGCGGGCGGCTGGACCTACTTCCAGGCGGGCGCCCGCGGCCGGGGCATGCAGGCGCTCCGTGTCCGCGTCCCCCACGGCGCCCAGGGCGACATCGTCCGCGTGCACCCCGGCGAGGAATGGCTGTACGTCCTCAGCGGACGGCTCCGGCTCGGCCTCGGCGACCGCACCCACCTCCTCGGGCCGGGCGACAGCGCGCACTTCGACTCCCTCACCCCCCACCGGCTCGCCGCCGAGGACCACGACGGCGTCGAGATGCTCTTCGTCCACACCCTGCTGCAGAGTCCCACGGCCTCACTGTGCCTGGGCCCGACCACGGAAGGCGCCCCATGAGCAACGTCGAGGACAAGATTCCCCGCGGCCTGTGGATCAGGCTGGTCGTCTACCTGTTCGTCGGGCACATCCTCGCCGCGTTCCTCTACCTGCTGTTCGCCGTCGGAGGGCAGTGACGACGGACCCCGCACGACGGGGTCGTCTCCTGCCGTCACCGCACCCCCCGGCGCGACCGCACCCCCCCGGCGCGACCGCCGGCTCCGGGAAGACCGTCCCCCGTCGGCAGCGCGCACAAGGGCCCAACTCCCCTCTCGCCAGGCCCGCCCGAGGTCGAACCACTTCCGACCCCGCTCGCAGGCCGCACCGCACTCGCCGAACGATCCCCGTCCGGTACGGGCACGGACCGCCGACCGGAGACCCGGCGCCAAGGCCCCGCATTCCGCCGGTCCGGCCGCGCTCACGCGCCGATCACGACCACCTCGTCGAGGGCGGACCAGGTCCTCCGCTCGGTCTTGGGCGGGTTGACGCGTAGTCCGTGCCCGAGGCCCCGGTGCACCGCGGCGTGGTCCCGGTAGCCGATCGCGCACTGGCCCCGGCGCCGGGCTGCGGCCACCACGGTCGCGAAGGAGGTCTCCTGGTCCAACCGCACGTAGTCGGCCGCGGGGCGCAGGCGGACCGCGTTTCCGTCGGCACGCAGGAGCTCGTCGAACACGGGCGTGAGGTGCCGGTTCCGGCAGATCTGCGTCATGATGAGCCCGATGGTCTTGCCGTGGGCGATCACGTCGGCGTGAGGGCCGGTGGGCGCCAGCACCCGGTTGCGGTCGTCGGCCAGTTCCGCGACCACCGGCAGGGCGCGCCCGGCGGACTCCTCCCACTGCCGCAGGAGCAGCAGGGTGACGAGGGTGTCGTTGTCGGGCTCGCCCGCGGGGTCGCCGGGTGCGGGATCCCGGCCGAGCACGATGACGCTGTCGTAGGAGCCGACGTCCAGCCGGTGCAGCGCCTCGGGCCGGGTGGCGTCCCCCTCGTGCACGGTGACGAGCAGGCCGCTCCTCGGGCCGTCGGCCAGGTCGCTCCGGTCGATGCCGACCGCTCCCGCCGCCACCACGTCGACGGCCGATCCGGGCAGCGTGCTGCGCCGCAGGTGCCCGATCATGAGAGGCGCCCGACGGTTCCAGCCCAGCATCAGCACCCGTTCCGCTCGCTCGGGCACCACCCGGCCCGCCGCCATGGCGGCCACCTCGACCGCGTCGGCGCAGTCCTCCAAGCGGACGGCGTCGTCGTCCCGTGAGATGACGAGGATCCTGTCGTCCGCGCGGACCGCGGTGTCCGGTGGAGGCGCGAGCAGAGGCGTTCCCCCGCGCACCAGCCCGACGACGCTCGACGTCGCGTACGCCAGCAGGACCTCGCCGAACGTGCGGCCCGCCAGAGCGGGTTCCGCGACCACGTGGAACTCGTCGCCGGCGAAGTCGAGCAACTCGCGGTGGACGTGCGACAGTCCGGGTCGCCCAGCGGCCTGCACGACCATCCGTGCGGACACCGTGTCGCTCTCCAGGACGACGCCGTCCGGTCCCGCCGCGAGCGTGGCGGCGAGACGGAAGCGGTCGTCGCGGATCGCGGCGACCACGCAGGGACGCGCCTCGCGGCCGCCCTCCCGGTGGGCGAGCAGGGTGCGCAGGGCAAGCAGCGTCCTGACGACCTCGGCGTCGGCGCCCGGTTCGTCGTGCGGCAGCACCAGGACGGCACCGGCCGTCGCGGGGTTGGTCAGGGACAGCAGGGCGGGGTCGGTGGTGGGGCCGCTGCGGCAGATCAGCCGGGTCCGGCCGAGGGGGCCCACCCGGGTCGCCAGCGCCTCCTCCATGGCGGTCTTGTCCCGGTCGGCCAGCACGACCACCACCGCGCGCCGGTCGGCGTTGGCGGCGACGAGCTCGGCGACCACGGTGTGGATCTGCTCCGACCAGCCCAGCACCACCACGTGACCGCGCTCCAGCACGGTGGACCGTCCGCGGCGCAGCTCGGTGAGCCGGTCGGTGATGGCGGTCGTGATCAGCCCGACGAGGAGGGAGACGTACAGGAGCGCGACCAGCGCGAGCAGCACCGACATCGTCATGCGCAGCGGCGGTCCGGTCTTCCCGCCCAGGCGCAGGGTCTCGCCGGTCAGGCGCCAGACCGCCGCCAGCCTCGCGGGCGCGGACGCCGGGACCGCCGGATCGGTCCACACCAGTACGGTACTGACCGGAACGACGACGGCCAGGCACAGCAGGGCCAGCCAGCCGACGAGAGCGGCGGCGCCGCGCGCCAGCGTGTTGTCGAACCAGTACAGGCCCCGGTCGCCGAGCTCCTTGAGCGCGCGGGACCCGCGTGGATCACGCTGCTGTGCCAAACGTGCCGCCCCTCATCCTGCACCCGACGGACCGGGCGGCACCGTCGTCGGGCCCCCGTTCGCCTCTGCCGCGTTGTCCGGTGCCGGAGGTGCGGAGCAGCAGTCCGAGCTGCAGTGTGCTGGAGCACCGGCTCCCACGGCGGGCGGATGCGCTCGCAATCCACACCTTCGAGGGAGAACGCCCCCGTGCGACACGTCCGACGGCGTGCAGCGCGCCGTGCCTCTCCCGCGGCGCCGTCAGTCCGGCCGCCTTCCTGGGCCGTCGGCCCCGCCCCGGCCGCGAGCCCGCCGCTATGCCGTGTCGGTCGGCAGGGCGACGCCGACGGCCGTACGCCGGGGGAGTTCCCGGGAACGCTTGTGCCAATAGACGATTCATCGACAAATCTGCCAATATGACGAAGGGTCAGACGAGCGGGCCGGCCGTGCGGCGACAACCGCTCCGGCGGCGCTCGCGACGCCTGCCCTCGCCGCCACGCCACAGGGCCGGCGGCCCCCGACCCCCGCGGAGGACATGTGGGTAAGGTCTGGTTCATCACCGGCGCGTCACGCGGCTTCGGACGGAGCTGGGCGCAGGCCGCACTGGCCCGCGGCGACTTGGTCGCCGTCGCGGCCCGCAGCGAGACGGCACTCCAGGAGATCGCGAGCACCGGCGGCGACGCCGTACTGCCCCTCCCGCTCGACATCACCGACCGGACCGCGGTGTTCTCCGCGGTCGAGCGGGCCCATGCCCACTTCGGCCGGCTCGACGTCGTCGTCAGCAACGCGGGTGTCGGACACCTCGGCTGCGTGGAGGAGGCGACCGAGCACGAGGCGCGCGCCGTCTTCGAGGTCAACCTCATGGGCACCCTGGCCGTGATCCAGGCAGCGCTTCCGCTGTTGCGGGAGCAGGGGAGCGGCCACCTGATCCAGGTGTCGAGCAGCGGCGGGATCGAGTCCTACCCGGGTATGGGCCTCTACTGCGCCACCAAGTGGGCGCTGGAGGGCTTGTCGGAGGCCCTGGCGCAGGAGGTCGCCCCGTTCGGGATCAAGGTCACACTCCTCGAACCGGGCGGATACGCCACCGACTGGTTCGCGGCCGCGCCGCGCTCCGTCCCGCACCCCGCCTACCGCCCCCTGCACGACGCCCTCGACCCGACCCTCACGCCCGACGCGCTGCCGCCCCCCGAGGCGACCGCGCCTGCCCTCCTCGCCCTCGTCGACAGCGAGAACCCGCCCCTGCGCCTGCCGTTGGGGAACTTCGCCCTCCGCGCGGCCACCGAGGCGGGTGGGCGCCGGCTCGACGGCCTCCAGCCGTGGGAGGCCCTGATCCGAGGCGCCGACGGCCTCCCCGCGGCGCAGAAGACGCCCGCACCCGCAGGGGGTGCGCAGAAAACGGGTGCCCTGCCCCCGCAGGCGACGAGGTCACCCGTCACCCCGTGAGAACGGCGGTCAGCGGAGACGGCGAGGAATTCCAGGCCGCCGTACAGCGCCGCGTCAGCCGCCGGTGCCACGCCGTCACCCGGTGCCGTAGTGCACTCCCTTCGCTGCATCGCGCGGGGAGGTGCTGCGGAGTCCGGCGAGGCCTTCGAGCCTGCCGCTACCCGGCACGCAACTTCGGCATCCTGATCGGCGGGTCGGCCGGTACGTGATGGACGGGCGTCCGTCCGCGCCGCGTGAGCAGCGCGGATCGAGGCGTCGTCGACTACGAGGTGTTCGACGAGATGATCTTGAGGTCCGGGATGCGCTCCCTCAGGACCCGTTCGGTGCCGCAGAGCGACCCGCCGGTGCCCACGGCCCCGTACAGGTAGTCGATGCCGGTGGTCGCCCAGGACGGCGACGGCGGCATCCTGGGCGAGTTGGTTGACGTTGTACAGGGTGCGGACCCGCCGACCAAGCCGCCTTCCCCTGTGCGCGACCGGTGTTGCGCCACCGCTCGCCCGGCACTCCGAAGTGTGAACAGCGCCAAGCCGAAGGGCAGTCGGCTGATGCCCGTCGGCTTCGCTCCCCGTGTGAACGATGCGCTCAACTCGATCCGTCGCGCACCCTCCCCGGCCGCATGGAGGGGAGTGAATATGACAGAGCCGGACTCTATCGCTCCGGTCGCTGGCCGGGCCGCCGCGAACGCGCCCGGCGTCGCGTACTCCCGCCTCCCGTTGTCCCCGCGGTGCCCGTCAGCACCGCCTGCACCCCGGAAGCACCACCCCTCACCGCTCTGCTGCAGCCGGTCGGCCTCCGCCGGCCGGTCCACCACCGAACGACCCCCACAAGGGAGCCCCCCATGTCCCACCTGATCCGAAGGGCGACCGCGACCCTGGTCGCCCTCCTGCTCTGCCTCGCAGGCCTGACCGCGCTGGCCGCCCCCACAGCGGCCTCCGTCCCCGCCACCTCCAGCAGCATCTTCCCCAACGGCACCGTCACCGCGGCGTACTCCGACACCACGCTCGACGCCAGCGACCCGTTCACCGTGACCGTGACGTTCCAGAACACCAGCGCCTCGGCACAGGACGTCGCCTACGAGTTCAGCCCCCGCGACGGCAGCGACCCGGCGCTGTTCGTGTACGACTCCTGCACCCTCCCCAACTCACCCACTGGCTCCTGCAGTAGCACCGGAAGGATCGTACGAGCCCAGTTCACCGGCCTCCCGGCCGGACAGACCGCCGTCGTGACCGTCAACGCCCACATCGACGCCGCCACACCCGCCGACAGCTACGACGTCTTCCAGTCCGGAACCGTCGGCACCTCCTCCCGCAAGGACTTCAACCCCGGCATCGTCGTCACCGTCCTGCCCCCCGCCGCCGCCGACCTCGGCGTGGCCCTGACGGCCACCGCCGGCCCCCTGCTCTCGTCGCAGATCGGCTACGCCGCCACCGTCACCAACAAGGGACCCGGCGCCGCGACCGCGTCGACCACCACCGTCGCCTTGCCCATCCAGACGACCTCCGTCACCGGCCTCTCCACCGGCTGCACCTACGCCTCCGGCCCCCGCACCGTGACCTGCAACTCCGGACCCCTCGCCAACGGCGCCTCGGCGACACGGACGTTCACCGCCAACCTCGGACTCCTGTCCCTCGGCCCCCTCAACGCCACCGCCACCCGCACCTCCTCGACCCCGAACGACCCCAACCCGGCCAACGACACCGCCACCACGAGCTGCACCGTGCTCACCGGCCTGATCATCACCTGCCCATAGCACACCCCACCCCGCCCCGCACCGGTGCCACCGGGGCGGGGCGGCACCACACCATGACGGATCCGAGGAAACCCGCGTCGACACGAGGAGTTCCACCACTCACGACTCACCGTACAGACCCGTACGAGCGCGGTTGGTGCCAGTTCGTAGTCAGACGCGCCGCACGCGAACGGCGAGAAACGGTGGTAGTCCGGCCCTACGGGGTTGCGCGGCCACCACTTGGTCACTTCGAGACGGCTCAGTGACGGTTTCCAGGACGAACCCGTGCCGGACCAGAGCCATCAGGTACGTGGACAGCGTCCGGTGCTGGTTCCCGGCCCGGCGGGCGCCTTGAGGGTTGTCCGAACGCCAGAATCCCTCGGCGCTGTAGTCTCCGACGACCCGCCGAACGGGCCCGCCGGTCGCCTGTGTCCAGGCCGCGTGCGGCGCTTCGAAGCACGGGTGCGGGACCGTGAAAGCAAGCGAACCTTCTGCCCTCAGCACGCGCCGTACGGCCGCGAGCGCGGCATCGAGGTCAGGCACGTTGTTCAAGGACAGCCCGGCGGTCACCCAGTCGACCGAGTTGGTGGCGACCGTACTCAGCACACACCCGTCATCAACCGCGTAGACCACGGTGCCGCGCTCGCCGGCGGGAGCGGCGCGGGCATGTTCAATCATCCGCGGCGAAGGGTCGATGCCCGCAACTGAGGCTCCGCGAGTGACAATGCCTTTGCAGGAGACCGCCCTCACCGGTGAGCTTCACCCCACCGGCCTGGGCACGGGCCACCAGCTCGGCGACCAGGCCGTCGTCCACAGCACCCGGCCCACTCACAGCGGCCTTCCCGGCCTCTATGTCACTCGTCACGTCAGTCATCAACTGTCGCTCTCGTATGAGGAGTTACACCACTCACGTACAGACCCCACCGGGGTCCGGCTGGTCCTCGTCTGCCACCACCGAGCCGTGCGGGTCTTCCTGGAACGTGAATTCCAGCAGGTGGAGCACACGGTCGCCGAGGCCTCCGCCCTGGGCCCCGAGGCCTCCGTCCTGCTGCCTGAGGCTGGTCCTGCTGCTCCTGCACGGCGGGTATCAGAGGCGCTGTGCCCGCTGGCGAATCGCTGGATTGGCCTGCCGGTCCTGACCACCTTTTTGGCCGATGATGACCCGGCCGGTCCCTGCCAGTGCGCCGTGCCGATGGCGGCCGAACGGGGCTTCTTCCGGCCGGTGATAGCTTCCCTCGCCGAGGCGGGGGTCGCCTGGCGGCTTCACCGGGCTACCGCGCACCCGTAGCTGGCTGCCCAGCTCGCCACGGTGGTGTTCACCGCGGTCTGCACCACCCGGCTTGATACGGTCCACGTCCACGATGTGGCCTTGGACGGCTCGGCTGTCACGCTGCACGGCCATGGCTTCCGCCGGGGCTGCATGACCCACCCCGTCCCCGCGTGGGCCCGCCCCCTGCTGCGGGCCGCAGCCTTTGTCCGGAGGCTCGAGGCGGGCACCAGCGGTCCGCTCTTCACCGATCCGCTGGGAAGCACCGGCCTGCCGCCGCTGGCCGCCTTCGCCGAGAGCTGCACGGTGCGCCCGCCTCAGTCACCACGCCCCGAACGTCGGCGCCGTAAAGGCACGAGGCCGGCACCGAAACCGCACCAGGAGACGGTCTGGCCTGTGTGCACCGTCCACTACCGACCGCCCTGGGCCGCGCCTGAACCTGAGCGGATGTACG